>JBCBCD010001162.1:0-2407 GCA_038530915.1 Bacteroidota bacterium | reverse complement strand
AAATACAATCGATTCTTTATTTGAGTAATGGTACGCTAGGTTTCCAACGCTAACAAAAGCTTCATCAGCGATGTGTTGTAGACGTACATTCACTATTCCATCCTGATTGAATAATTTTAACGCTGCATCCAGAATCTTTTGTTTGGTTGATTTCATGATTGTAACAACAATAGTTATTTTACCTATGAATATAAGGTATTGCCTACAAAGTCAAATACTCTAATTGGTTCAAAAGGAATTATTTTCCTTACAAACATTCAAAAAAAATAATGATGAAAAGAATTGTATCGTTTGTGTTTGTTGTTTTGTTTTTACAATCTGCCTTTGGTCAGGTTGACTATGTTAAAAAACACTATGATAAAACTGTCCATCAAATTCCGATGCGTGATGGCACAAAGCTATACACCGTAGTATATGCTCCTAAGGATAAAAGTCAAACCTACCCCATCTTAATGCAGAGAACCTGTTATAGCGTTGCACCTTATGGCGATGGTGCATACAAAGGCTCATTAGGACCATCTGCCTTTTTGATGAAGGAGAAGTACATTTTCGTTTATCAGGATGTAAGAGGAAGATGGATGTCGGAGGGAGATTTTGATAATATGCGTCCAAATATTCCCGGTAATGATGTTAACAACACAAAAGATATAGATGAGAGCTCTGATACCTATGATACGATTGATTGGTTATTAAAAAACATTGAAAACCACAATGGTAGAGTAGGGCAGTGGGGAATCTCCTATCCAGGGTTTTATACTGCTGCAGCCTTAGCTGATGCTCACCCGGCTTTGAAAGCTTCCTCTCCTCAAGCACCAATTGGAGACTTTTTCTTTGATGATTTTCATCATATGGGGGCTTTTACACAAGGCTATTTAATGGCTTTTCCTTTATTTGGCTATCAAACAGAACCAACTACTCAAAGCTGGTACAATGCTCCTTGGAGAGAACTGCAGAAGTTTAGTAATACGGCGGATGCTTATCAATTTCACATGGATCTGGGACCACTTAAGAACATAACAGAAAAATTCTACAGCAAAGATTTCTTTTGGAAACAAAATGTAGAGCATCCCAACTATGATGAGTTTTGGCAAAAGAGAAACATTGTCAAGCATTTAAAAAATGTGAATCATGCAGTAATGACTGTAGGAGGATGGTTTGATGCAGAGGATTTATATGGACCTTTAAATATTTACAAGACTTTAGAAAAGAACAATCCAAATATCAAAAATAGCATAGTAATGGGCCCCTGGAGTCATGGAGACTGGGCTAGAGAATCAGGCTATCAGGCGGTTAACCACATCTATTTTGGGGATAGCTTATCTACTTTTTATCAAAGAAATATAGAGATGCCCTTCTTTGAATACCATTTAAAGGATAAGGGGGAAATGAATTTACCGGATGCCTACATGTTTGATACTGGTCTTAATGAATGGAAGCAGTTTGATCAGTGGCCACCAAAAGATCAAATCGACAGGACATTCCGTTTCACAACTGATGGACAATTGAAAATCAATGAGCGTGTAGATGCCAATGCGAAGTTTGAATATGTAAGTGATCCACATAAGCCAGTACCTTATCGTTCTGAAGTGATTGCTTTGCCATTTATCCCGCGACCCTATATGACAGATGATCAAAGACATGCGTCCAGGCGTACCGATGTATTGACTTTCCAAACCGAGCCTTTAGATGACCCTATGACTATTGCTGGTGAAATCATGGCTAAACTGAAAGTTGCCCTCTCCTGTACTGATGCTGATTTTGTGGTAAAACTAATAGATGTTTATCCAGCTGATGCAGCTAAAACGAAGGCTACTCCTGCTCATGTGCAGATGGGAGGATACCAGCAGTTGGTTCGTGCAGAAACATTTAGAGGGCGTTTTAGAAACAGTTTCTCTAAACCTGAGCCCTTTACTCCTGGCAAAACTGAATCTGTGGAGTTTCCTTTACAAGATGTATTGCACACTTTTAAGAAAGGACACCGCGTCATGATACAAATACATTCTTCTTGGTTTCCATACATTGATAGAAACCCTCAGAAGTATGTGGATAATATTTTCTTAGCTGAAGAAGAAGATTTTATCAAGGGTACCATTACCATTATGGGATCTAGTGAGATTGTGATAGGAGATAATGATGGAATTGAGGCGAAAGTGATGAAGGATTAAAAGAATAATTGGTTGCGAAGTAAACTGGTAGTGTGAAGTTTACTTCGCAATTCAATTTATTGGAAATTGTTCCCAAATGTATATTTATGCTGTTTCCATTCTTTTACAAGACCAGCCTTTATTGGATTATTTAAAATATAATAGTAGGTCGAAACTAAATGCTCTACATTTCTGATGTACCTATTATAATATCCTGTTTTCCATACACTACCTTTTCTATTCAATTTTTTATTGATATAGTA
>JBCBCD010001161.1:0-2409 GCA_038530915.1 Bacteroidota bacterium | reverse complement strand
AAACAGTTGCTGCCTTCGGCAGCAACTGTTTGGTTACAAAACATCCAAGCCCTCTTCTACCATTTGTTTTAGCTCTTCTTTAGGCATATGTAATTTAGTCATTACTTTGAGGCCATTGAAAAGCATAAAAAAGTGATTGGCCAAGGCTTTTGAATTTCTTCCTTGTGGAATTTGTCCTGCCTTTTTACCATATTCAATGTATTCAACCACAGTATTTACAAAAACCTTCCGGTTTTCTTGTAGTACTGAAGTTATTTCTTCATCCACCTGAGCAAGTTCAGTGGTGGTATTAACAGCAAAGCAGCCTTTGGTGTCAAAATCCAGAACAGCTGAATCTATTTCGGTAAAAAATAAGTTACGGAAACCTTCTTTGATATTAGGCTTTGCCAATAAGCTGGCCTGAAGCATTTTTCTGGTACGTGATCGATAAAGATCAAATGCTTTGATAAAGAGGTCTTTCTTTCCCCCATAGGTAGCGTACAAACTAGCCCTGTTAATGGCCAGTTCTTCTACAATGTCTTGCATGGAAGTAGCATGAAAACCCTTCTTCCAAAACAAGTTCATGGCTTTTTCTAAAGCCGCTTCTTCGTCGAATGATTTAATTCTAGGCATTGGTCGAGTGATTACAGTCTTGCTAAAAATAGGATTTCACCCAATATTTCACAATCAATTTACATTTCTTAACCTTGCCTTAGGAAGTTTTATGCTTTGCATTCTAAATATTTAACATGTAAGGGTAAGCTTTGGAGCAATCAAAGCCTTCGGCTTTGATTGCTCACGCTATTTACTAAGCTTGTGCAAAGCCCCCATCCACAGGTACTTCTGCTCCAGTAATGTAACTACTATCCGGACTCGCTAAGAACAATACCGTACGTGCTACTTCCTCAGCTTGGCCAAACCTACCGAGAGGAACCATAGAAGGGAAACCCGCTGCCATGTCATTAACTTGTTCCTGTGGTACATTGTGTTTTCCATAAATTGGTGTGTCAATTGGACCAGGGCTGATCGCATTTACCCTTATTCCTTTGCTTCCATATTCCGCCGCCAGTGTTCTAACTATAGATCTTAAAGCTGCTTTACTAGAAGCATAAGAAGCCATTGCTGGAAAACCTTTACCATTTACTACTGAAGTATTAAACAATACACTAGCCCCTTCATTCAGGTATTGACTGGCTGCTTTAACCGTAAATAAAGGTCCTTTCACATTTACATTGTGTACTTCATCATAAATCTCTTCGGTCAACTCTTCAATGGTTTCCATTCTAAAAATTCCTGCGTTTAGGAATAAGACGTCGATATTACCAAATCGATCTACCGTCTTTCTAACCAAAGACTCACTATCAGAAATGCTGGAAGCTTCAGCTTTTACTAATAGATATTCTCCTTCTAATTGTGACTCAAGTGCAGTCAGTTTTTCTTCATTTCTACCTGTTAGAACAACTTTTGCTCCTTCAGCTAACAATAATTTAGCAGTGGCCAAACCTATGCCACTCGTTGCTCCGGTAATAACTGCTACTTTTCCTTCAAATTTGCTCATGACTTCTTATTAATTTGTTAAAATAATTTACTATTCATTCCAAAATAGCGCAAAATTTTTTAGCCTATAATGGCTTCAATTTTTTGCTGCGCTTCAGTTAATTTCTTTTCAGTATTTTGAATCAGACGATCCGCAGCTATAAAATGTACTTTATCTATCCCAATGAAATTCAAAATATGCTTGATGTAATTGCTTGCAAAATCTGCTTCCCCCTGAAAAGCCGTACCATTTGATACTACAATAATATAAGCCTCTTTATCTCTAAGAAAACCCTGTGGCCCTCCCTTAGAATATTTAAATGTCACTCCGGCACGAGCTATTAAATCTATCCATGCCTTCAAAACTGCAGGTACTCCAAAATTGTAAATAGGTAAGCCTATCACTATAGTATCTGCTGATCTTAATTCATCTATTAATTTATTGGATGTTTTGACAAGAGCATCCTGGTAAGATGTCCTTTTACCAATAGGTGTGTTGAATGCTGATAAAAGTTCCTCATCTAAAAAGGGAAGATCTGTTTGAGTTAAGTCTCTATTGATTACTCTACTTGTTTTTTGTTTTGAACTCAACTGATCAACAAGCTGATCCACTAGTTTTCTGCTAACAGAACCTATTCTTCGTGCGCTTGTGTTTATCTTTAATACAGTATCCATTTTTTTATAAATGTCTGTTTTGTTATTCAATTCGATAATAAAACACACAATCAGAACGATTGTTCTATTATTTTAACAAAATTGCAAGAAAAACATCTGTATCCCGAATTTTGTCTAGAGTCTAATCGCTACTCCTCTGGAAACTGTCGAATCGTCCTACGGCCTGTCTAAGTAATGGACAAAAAATAAGTATCCGATTTAGAGCTAGTTATTTTGACT
>JBCBCD010001160.1:0-2410 GCA_038530915.1 Bacteroidota bacterium | reverse complement strand
CCTTATGTCAATAAATCAGTCTCTTTTTGCTCTTATTCGACTCAGGGTACTTTGGGTCACACCAATGAAGGTGGAAATATACTTTAGTGGATATCTTTCAATCCAATTTTTTTCATTGATTACTCGTTGGTATCTTTCTAAGGCTTCATCACTTTGAAAAGACATTACATTTTTACTTAAGCCGATGAATGCCGTCTCTACAGTTCTCCGCAATAAGGTATTGTAAGTATTAAGTTCTCTGGCAAGCTGATCGCTTTCTTTTTTGGTGATGGTATAAACTACTGATGGTTCTATTGCTTGGATATTAATTCTGCTCGGCAAGGCATCTAAGTAGCTTTCCAAGTTAGTAAAAACTTCCCCTGCTGTTCCCATCCACACCGTGTATTCTATCTGATTTTTAGTATAAAATAATCGAACCGTACCAGACTCAACAAAGTAATATTGACGGCAAACTTGACCTGACTTTAACAGAAAATCATTCTTTTTAAGTCTTCTCATATTCAACGCAGTCTGTATTTTCTGCAAGTCAATGTCATTGCATTTCGTTAACTCTTTTATTGATTTTATTATGTGGTTCATTTTTTTTGCTTTTGCTTGTCGCCAACGGTGAGTATATGAATGGTAGCCTGCCGATAGGCGGCTATGATTTCATATACAGTGTTATGTTCTTTTTTCAATTATTTCTTGGTTCAAAATGATTTCATTTGGTCAGGGAGCTAAAGAGCCCCAAAAGCAAATAAGATCATACGTTTAAAATTTTCAGTATATCGATAGCCTCTAGCAGCTCTTTTGATAAACTGAATTTTGGAATTCATGCCCTCCAACAATCCATTAGTAACTTTGGATTCTACGAAATTGATGATTCCATTAAAGTGTTTAAAAATGGATTTGCAAAGGCGATCCATCTTGAATAAATCTTTAGTTCGATCCGTCCAATAGCATAAAAAAGCAGCTGCTTTTTGGCAATTAGGTTGTATCCAAAGTTGATCCAATTCCTTGAGATGATATTCAAGTAATTGCTTATCGATGCTTTTTGATTTCCATAAGGGCTTGAAGTATCGATTAATCAACTGAACTACATGAAAACGGTCAAAGGTCATCCTAGCATTAGAAAAATGCTCTTGAACGCCCGAAATAAAAGCAGGTGACATATCTAAAGAGAACTCTTTTGTTTGCTCAATAGATTTACCTAACTGGCGTAGTTGAGTCGCATAATTTTCAATGACTTGAGCAGATCGACCATCCTGTATATCAAGGATTTGTCCGTTTTCCAAGTTAACAAAAAGGCTAATGTAAGCATGTCCTTTTTTAGTAGATGTTTCATCCACTCCTACTTTTGGAGCAGCTTGCGCTTCTTTTTGTTCATAGGCATCTAAAGTATAGGCATCATAGATGGTTTTAACTCTCTGAGGGTAGAGATTAAAGAATTTTGCAGTTGTGGTTTGACAATTAGTCAAGCGCAATAAATCTAAAATCGTTTGCTCAAAAAGCAGGGTAAATCCACTGCCTTTACGAGACCAGGGAACTCCTAAAACTGAAGTTTTTCCTGTTCGCGTATCCTTGAAAACAGGCAAATGAGCCTTGATGTAGCAAGGATATTGAAACATACTTAAATGCCGCCAAGTTTTTTCATAGTACGAATGTCTATTATGAAATTTACTAGGCCGATAGCTGGAATCAATTTCGATGATAAAGGTGATACTGGAGGTCTTTCCATCCAGTTCTTCTTTTTCAACAGCTCCCAAACTAAAGGGATGATCTAAGCCTAAAGACTCTATAAATAAAGCATGTAACTGATCCATCTTTTTGAATCTAAGTTCTTGCTAAATGTTTTTATAACCAAATGAATTCACTTTGTACCATATTTTTAAACATTGCCAAACTTCCATTTATTGGTCTTTGTTTTGCTTGCTTGGAGAGAACGGATGATGGTATGCAGCGTCTCTAGACGAAGGAGAGATATGCTGTCATCACCTATAGTTATCCATAGGCTTTTTTCGTTTTATATGTTTTTCAGTTTTATTGAACACTGTATTATATACATTGATTGTTTCCCATTTTCTTTGATTTCCATTGTTTTGATTGCTGCTAAATAGTGAGATAGAAATTGGATTGTATTCTCCCAACTCTTTTCTTTCTGCCGTACAATATGTTTGAGTCCTTAAGAAATATATTGTTTTTTCGTTTGATTGAAAAGATTGAATCTCAATTGCTGGAGCAAACGTATTAATAGAGTTGATTTTAAATAGATTCATACTAAAGAAAATGTCTTCTGGCAGTTCATCCAAGCCGTGTAGTTTGATTGCTATTAGTTCATCGAGATCAGTTTGAATGATAGTCTGCGTTTCAGTATATTTTTCACTGTTCGTTTGACTAAAGAATCCATTAACTTCTGATTCATAAAATTTGT
>JBCBCD010001159.1:0-2413 GCA_038530915.1 Bacteroidota bacterium | reverse complement strand
TTAAATCGCCCAAATAAAAGAGTAAAGGAACACTTGAGATAGCAGAAATAAAAACTTCTTTGCCTACTTCATGATAGGTTTACTGTCAATTATCGCAATTTATTACGTAGGTAATGTGCAGGCTTCTTTTCAGCAAGATAAATTTAGCGAATCCATCAAGAAATTTGCGTTTCGATTCCCTATGTTTTTGGCAATGTCTATGGGGCTTTCTTTGCACAATAGTATAGCTGTAATGGAAGGCTATAGAGGTAAAAAGTCTCCCTTTGTAAGAACGCCTAAATTGAATATCAAAACCGGCAAAGACAAACTCTATAAAAATAAATACCTGGCAAGGAAAATTACCTGGTCAACTTATATAGAAGGTTTTCTCGCCCTATATTTCTTAATCGGTGGTGTTTTTGGGGCTTTATACGTACAGAATACGACCTTCATCGTTTACCACCTCATGTTAGCCTTAGGATTTGGAACAGTATTTTATTATTCGGTTAAGCACTCAAGCCTGTAAACTTGGATAAAAAACAATTGCTTCTATTGGGATTAATCCCATTATGTATTTATTGTTTTTGGGTATTGGGTTACGAAGTGCAGCAGTCCGAATTCAACTCCATTGGACTACACTCTGGATTATTGTTTATCGTCTACTTTTTAGTAGTCCAATGGAGTGATGAACAATCACTTTTGTTTTGGATACTGGCTGCTATCTTATTCAGGTTTCTGATAATCTGGGGGATGCCACTTTTGTCTGATGATGTCTTCCGATTCATTTGGGATGGCAGACTTATATTAGCAGGGATTAATCCTTTTGATCATGTGCCTTCTTTCTATATGGAAACCGGCAATGAATTGGAAATACTTCCCTTGTCTTTGTTTGAAAAACTCAACTCTCCGGAATATTTCACCATCTATCCACCCATAGCTCAGTTGACTTTTGTAGTCAGTGTTTGGTTATTTCCTACCAATATCCTGGCCAATGCAATTGTTATGAAAATATTTCTCTTTGGCTTTGAGCTGGGTAACCTATGGTTGATTTGGAAGTTATTACAGCATTTTAAACTGCCAAAGCAGAACATTTTGTTGTACGCTCTTAATCCATTAATCATAGTCGAGATTTGTGGAAACCTCCATTTTGAAGGAGCAATGATCTTTTTTTTATTGTTAAGCATCTGGTTGATTGTCAACAATAAAAATATTCCTTCAGCTATTGCTTATGGGGGGGCTATAGCTGCTAAGTTGCTGCCGCTTATGTTTTTACCTTTTTATATTCGAAGGTTAGGTTGGAAGAAGAGCATCATCTTTTTTTGCACAATTGGAATTAGTCTTATTGTTCTCTTTTTACCCATCCTTGGCCCAGCTTTTTTTGAAGGGTTTTCAAATAGCCTTGACCTATATTTCAGAAGATTTGAATTCAATGGCAGTATCTATTATGCAGGTAGATGGTTAGGTTATCAATTGGAGGGACAAAATATGATTAAGAAGATAGGACCTGTTTTAGCCTTATGTACCTTACTAAGCATTTTGCTAATGGCGCTTTTGGAGAAAAAGAAAGGTTGGCTTTCCCTATTTGAGAAAATGTTGTTTGCAATTACTATCTATTTGGCATTTACAACCACTGTACACCCATGGTATGTGAGCCTCCCTATAGTGACTTGTCTCTTTACCAGATTCCGATACCCAATTGTTTGGTCAGCCCTTATTTTAATGACCTACATAAATTATAGTTATCCTGAATACTATGAAAACCTATTGGTAGTAGGATTGGAATATTCGCTGCTAGGGGCATATATGATCTATGAACTCTTTTTCAAGTCGGATAAATAAAATAAGCAGCTGCATCGCAGCTGCTTATTTTATTTATTCGACTAACTTTCCCTGAAGACTCATCCATCCACCACCATTCACCGCTTCAATACCTGCATTTTTCATTTTTGTAGCCGCAGCACCGCTTCTTCCGCCACTCAAACAACAAGTAATAATCGGTTGCTTCATTTCTTTCAACTTATCCATATTTCGACTCAACGTATCTAAAGGTATGTTGATAGCTCCATCAATATGTCCACTTCTAAATTCAGAAGGCGTTCTAACATCAATAATAGGACTTCCCTCTTTTACCAATTCCTTGAAATCTGTAGAAGGTCCACCCCCCAATGTATTTTTTAACCAGTTCAACATTTTTTCACTTTTGTATTGATTAAGAATATGATACAAAACTAAATAGTATTTTTTACGGATCATGTGATCTTCATCACTTTTCATAGGTCATAGGTCATAGGTCATGCTGTGCTATCAGTTTCTTCTAATTAGTAAAATTATAGCATTCATTTGAACTTAATATCGAGGAAGCACTTTGGCTTAAATAATATGACCCATGACCCATGACCCATGACCCATGACCCATGACCCATGACCCATGACC
>JBCBCD010001158.1:0-2413 GCA_038530915.1 Bacteroidota bacterium | reverse complement strand
GATAGCTGTTATTCTTCGTTGAAGTTGAATAACAAAGAAAACCTCAAAGTATTATCCAATGGATTTCGTTGATTCGTAGTAGGAATTAAGTAAGAGAAGTTTAAACCAAATACATTGTATTTTAAGCCCAAACCTACTGTAAAGAACTTACGATTTCCTTTCTGAGAATGCTCTAAGAAATATCCTGCTCTTACCGCAAATTGTTGGTCATACCAATATTCCAAACCAAATGAATACATCAACTCTCTCAACTCTTCACTAAATCCTTCAGGTGCATCACTGAATGAGCTAAACAAACCCGAAATCGGAGATTGCTCTTTGTAATCAGGAATACTGTTATTATCCAAGTCACAGTCATCACCCTGACAAGGAGTAGGAACCATTAATTTATTCACATCAACTGCAATCGTCAAACGATTGAATTGGTTTAAATCAATATCCCATGCAGCACCCAATCCAATATTGGCAGGCAAGAAATCTCTAACAATCGAACGAGTATAAGTAATTTTTGAACCAATATTTGAAAGCACTAAACCTACCCGAAGATTAGATTCAGCATTGTTCAATTGTATAGGAGCCAAATAAGTTAAAGATAGATCTGCTGCTCCGGCAATACCTACCTCAATGGTTTCTCCACCAGGAGCAATCTGTCCAGCAGCCAAATTCGAATAAATGAATTTACCAGTTAATGCTCCGGAAAAACGATCTGAGAACTTCCTGGAGTAAGCAAAAGCTACTTCAAATTCATTGGGTCTACCCGGTAAAAGAGGTTGACCATTTTCATCAGTAAACTGTATGGTCCCCAGAGAAAAATACCGCAGACTAAAGCCTAAGGTCTGAAGATCATCCAATTTATAATATGCAGATAAGTAGGCCAGATATACATCATTTAAGCCTAATGATCTTAACCATGGGGTATAAGTAGCTGACACGCCTAGTTTATCCTCCGCAAAAGCCAACTTTGACGCGTTAAAATGCATAGCGTTTGGATCAGGAGAAAGGCCAATACCTACATCTCCCATTGCACCAGAACGGGCATCTGAAACGATGCGTAAAAAAGGAACCGCTGTAACAACTGTATTTGTACATGGTGTTCCATCCAAATTGTAGAATCTTCCGTCTGACCCTTGGTAACATTGAGCCTGTAAGTCAGAGGCCATAAATGGGACGATTAAAAGAGCCAGAATCAATTGAAGTAATAATTTCTTCATGAGATGTCTTGAATTTTCAAAAATTTCAGCAAATATAAAACTTTAGGATGCTATTACCCACTATGTATGTTTATTCATTGTTAAGAATTTGATTCCCAGTAATTCAACTTCAAAACACACACCGTGATCATACATAATACATACGTAAAAAATGGAATCTTATTTTAAGATAACTAACTTTTCAAATTCACTTTCTCCTTTTAATTCTTGCTCTCCTCCCGTAGTTGATCTCACTTTAACTTTATACAAATATACTCCTCTTGCCAATTGGTCTCCAAATTCATCGGTACCATCCCATTCAATACAATCATCTTGCCTTAAAGAGCCATCCGAAAATAGGTTGGTTTGAATGGTCTGTACCAACCTCCCCGAAACCGTGTAAATTTGTATTTGTACATCCAATTCTATATCAGTAATAGCATGGTCAAACTGAAAGCAAGTTCTGTCAGTAAACGGATTCGGATAGTTGAGTACCCGCTCCAATGCCAGTTCGTTAGATGAAGCGACTACAAATTCCGTATATCCTTCTGAAGAATTGTTGGCTACATCCCAGGCTTTTACCCTGATTTGATACAAACCATCTTCTAAACTACTCAAAGGATATCTCACCATTCCCTTCGTGTAGTCATCTAATTCTGATTCGTAAAAATCGTTCAGCAAAATGGTATTTTGGGTATTGTTGTTTAAAACACCTTCTAAATCATGGCCGATGCTGTTACCTACCACATTTATACCATTATCATCTTGTAATTTAACCAATAAGGTTGGGTTGGCATTAGTAATACCTCCAAATACAAAATCCTCGGAATTCATGAATACCTCTACCTGTGGACCTTGATTATCACTAAACGCATCATCATCAGTACCACCAATAATTATACCTTCAAATGCACCACTGGCATCTACTAAGCCTTGGTCTGGTGAAGCGTAATAGCTGATTTTACCTATGCCAAATTGATAATTAATGTCTTTGGGTACCACAAAAGTAAACTCGAATCGCCCATTTTTAACCGAAGCTCTTCCTTTAAATAAAACACTGCTCTGTACTTGAAAGTCAAAAGCATAACTTCTTGGATCCTGCCCCAAAGTTTTTAATTGCAATGGCTTGTCATATACGGTAGGAAAAATAATGCCATTGAAATCTTCAAGAACATTGCCGTCAAAATCCTTAATACTACCAGCAACGGTTACTCTTTGAAGTG
>JBCBCD010001157.1:0-2415 GCA_038530915.1 Bacteroidota bacterium | reverse complement strand
TTTTGTTTAACGAAAATGTTATATAAATAGTTCTGAAGCACAATAGAGGCCTAAAGAGGCTTATAAGATGTCAAAAGATATAACGATTAAAATATTTACCCCTTTTGAGGGTATGTCAATGTTCGAATTAGATAGAGCTTCGACTTTTTTTGAAAAATATTCGAATGATGACCACACAGATTATTTATCTGTATCGAAGATCATACAAGCTGCAATAAAGCAAATACCTTCGTTTGGTGGATTTATAATTTTAGCGTACGAAGGTCTAGACATAGTTGGTGGAGTGGTTGTTAATAAGACGGGTATGTATGCAAATTTACCTACTAATGTTTTAGTTTACTTTACAGTTAAAGAGTTTACAACCTATAAAGAGATTGCTGAAGATTTATTAAAAAGAGCAATCGATCATTCACAAGGTGAAATTTCTGTTTTTTGGACCCCCGATAATCCTATGTTCAACTTTCTAAAAGACAGAGGCTTTGTAGAGAATACTACTGAACTTCGCCTTTTATCTAGCCAACTAAATAGCTAATTTATGATTCAAGTTCGGATTCATTTTTGAATACCGTAACAGATTTGCTTATTTAAAGCATAAGTCTTTTGGTTTACTTCTATTGTGTTTGATTTCAGAACAGAGATAGAATTATTAACAAACCAAATTATTGCTTATGCTAATTATTGAAATAAAGGACAACGAGTCTATAGACAGAGCGCTTAGACGGTATAAACGAAAAGTAAGAGATACCAGGATTTTGAAAGAAGTAAGACGCAGGAGAGATTTTAAGAAACCTTCTGTTGTGAGAAGAAATGAAATTTTGAAAGCTGCTTATCAACAAAAGAAAGCTAGAGAAATAGAAAACTAAAAGTATTGATTAGAGTATGCCCACTACTGTACCCACAGATTTATTAGAGATAAGACATCATCTTCATGCAAATCCGGAAGTTTCCGGTGATGAATTTAAAACTGCTGCCTTTATCAAAACATTTTTTGATGCGCTTCAACCTGATTATCTGGAAGAAGGGGTCGGAGGTAGTGGAGTAGTTGCAGCTGTGGGACCTGCTAGTCAATCGAATAGTATTCTTTTTAGGGCAGAATTAGATGCTTTACCCATACAGGAAATCAATCAATTTGATCATAAATCCATCATTGAAGGTGTAAGTCATAAATGTGGCCATGATGGTCATATGACTATTTTGCTTGGATTGGCACAACGTTTGAAAAAATATGCATCGGCTCGATTGAAAGGATATTTTTTATTTCAACCAGCTGAAGAAACTGGTGAAGGTGCTAAAGGGGTGATCATGGATAGTCGATTTAAAGCTTTGACTCCCAAATATGCATTTGCTCTTCACAATTTACCAGCTTTCCCATTGGGAAGTGTCGTGATTAAAAAAGGTACTTTTACTGCGGCTGTAAAAAGCATGATTATCAAATTGGAAGGTAAAACTTCTCATGCTGCTGAACCTGAAAATGGAATCAATCCAGGTCTGGCAATCGCAGAGATTATTAGCCTTTGTGGAGGTTTGAGTAATCCTGTTTCGGAAGCAGATGACTTTAATGTCATTACCCTGATTGCAGTAAAATTAGGAGAATTGGCATATGGTGTATCGGCTGGTTACGGAGAAGTTCACTTGACAATGAGAGCCTGGACCAAACAATCGATGGATCAACTCATTGAAGAGCTCAGTCAGCATTTAACGGAGATCGCCAAAAAACATCAGTTGAATTTAAGTATTGAGTGGACCAATGAGTTTGAAGCCAATGAAAATGATGATTATGCTGTTGAAATTGTAAGGCAAGCAGCTCAGAATTTAAACTTAGAAGTTATTGAAATGGATTATCCATTAAGATGGGGAGAAGACTTTGGGGCGATTACCCAACAATGTGCTGGTGCTATGTTTGGCCTGGGAGCAGGCATAGATAGTCCCGCTCTTCATAATCCTGATTACGACTTCCCAGATGCATTGCTGCCAATTGGGCAGTCACTTTTTGAGGAAATTTTCAAATTGACTGAAACCCAAATAAACTAACAGATTAGAACCCATACATTTTAAAACACTAAACCAATTTAAAAGAAACATGAAATGGCTTAAGGAAATACTTGGAATAAACAACAATAACAATAGGCCAAACTATAAAGTAGGGCAAGTTAAATTTTTTAATAGGCAAAGAGGTTATGGATTTATAGTTTCAGATCAAACCAGTAAAGATGTTTTTGTTCATATCTCTAAACTTGAACAAAAAGTACGCAAGGGAGATAAGGTAAGATTTGTACTCATACATACCCACCGAGGCTTAGAGGCAAGTAAAGTAAAATTAATGACTGATTAAAAGTAATCAGTTTTGTTTTTGTTCAATTTAAACTATATAGCTATGCGTTTAAAAAAGAATTTTAATTTTGGTAAAGGTAAATA
>JBCBCD010001156.1:0-2422 GCA_038530915.1 Bacteroidota bacterium | reverse complement strand
TTGATAAATAAAGTGATGTGACATTTCTATTTTTCAAAGAACGATATTCAATAAACGAGTGTAATGTTACTTTATTTCGTGTTTTTCTCAAAGAAAATAATACAACACCTTACTCTAATGGCATAATTATTAAGATCCTTAACGAAAAGCACTAATCCTGAGCACATTGTAATTTGTATTTATTATATTTGTATAAGTTGTAAGTTCGATTCATATTTCACCTAACATACCGACCATCTTCATAGGAAACCACTAAAGTATATGAAATACGGAATCTGTCCCATCAGTGTTGTAAGTATTCGTACGGCTCCTGCTCACAAAGCAGAGCAACTTTCACAGCTTCTTTTTGGAGAAACTTTTGAAGTTCTTGAGACTAAGGGCCGTCAATGGTGTAAGGTAAAATGCAGTTGGGATGATGTAGAAGGCTGGGTTGCTGCCAATCAAATCAACTACATTACTCAAGCGGCATTCGAAGCGCATTACAACAATGTGGCTTGCAGTCTGGAATTGTTTCAGGCGGTTATGGGCGAACATGAGTTCATCGGTATTCCTTTAGGTGCCCAATTACCGGAATTTGATGGTATGCGCTTGAAAATGGGCGGACAGAATTTTACGTTTAGTGGACAAGCCGTTTTTCAGGATGAAATCGAACAACCTCTAATTTTCCTTTTAAAAGTAGCACGTAGATACATCAATGCTCCCTATCTCTGGGGTGGTAGATCACCATATGGCATCGATAGTGATGGATTGATCCAAATGATTTATAAAATGGCAGGTATGAAACTACCTCGCCGTGCCAGCGAACAAGTCTTCTGTGGGGAGAACATTTACTTCATCGAACAAGCTCTTCCGGGGGATATCGCCTTTTTTGAAAATAAAAACAACAGAGTCACCCACACCGGACTTGTCCTAAACGATAATCGCATCATGCATGCTTACGGTAAAGTAAGAATAGACAAAATTGATCACTACGGCATCTATAATAATGATGAATCAAGGTACACACATACCTTAAGAGTAGTAAAAAGAATGTTAGATCACAACGAAGATTTGTCTTCTACTCAAGCTTGGTTGTTCCAAAACTTTGAAGAACCGGCGAGGACACTTTCTATGCAGCCCTAGTCTGGTTTTTTGATCTCTGTTTTTAGCTTTTAAAAAAGTTGCTAGTAAAATTCGCACTTCATATCAGAAAAAACTAATAACCAAGAACCAACAACTAAAACATCCACACGAGCATCAAGGTAGTTTTAGACCCTCTAGAAAACACGAATAAGGTCGTTAAAGTGGTTCAGTAATCCCCTTGTCTCCGAAGAGAGTCCTGACAAGTCTAAGATTGAGGCCCGCCCTAGTCACTTCAAATCGTACCCCAATTTGATAAATTTGTAGAGTCAAAACATTTAGAGACCCGTGTGGTATATATGCAAACATAATTGTCTCCAACTAGTTTGGCAAGTATATTTAAAAAAATGTTTTTTGTGTGTCAATTTGAGAAGTTTAGGTGTTTAGGGGGTTAGAAGGTTAGAGGTGTAGGGTAATGCACTTATGCCTTCGGCAAGGTGGATACTTGATTTTGATAACCATTATTCCAAGTTTTGTCACAGTGAACCGGCTCGTGGCCAATTTCGCCAATCATTGTTGGATGCTAAATCGGGCTGCCATTTGTTGCACTATAGACATACCCATCTTCAAGGTTTAAGAAGAAATTATAGGTTCTTATGTCATCCAATGCATTCAGGATATCCATTTTTGTATAGGAACTCATACTAAGTAAGTTGTAAAATTCACCAGAACCTTCACGTTGCCGCAGGCATAAGTGCGTTACCCCTAACCCTCTAACCTTCTAACCCTCTAACCCCCTAAACTACCTCTTCGGCTTAATATCCAATATTGCCGAAATGATATGCGAATACGTATTCTCCTGTGCCCCCAAATCAGTAAAAGCATAATCTACTCTCAGCTTTCCTAATTTCAAACCCAAACCCACACTAGGTCTGGCCGACCATTCCTCATTGCCTTCAAAATCAATCAATTGCTGAAATTGACTTACACCTGCTCTTAAGCTGATGAAGTTTTGATAAGCATAAGTAATACCAAAAGCAGGATCTATACTAAATGGATCAGAAGAGATCAAAGTATTGCGCTCGCCATCAGTAGTGATGACCCAATTGAGCTCAGGACGTAAATAACTTTTTCCAAAATCCCAGCGATAAGCCATGCCCATTAATACTTGTGGATTGGTGGTTTCTACACTGTTGATTGGAATTTCATTGTTGGTAATTTCTAGCACTTCTTTTTCCTGATCGGAAAAGGAGAAAGACCAGGCATTAAAGGTGGTGGTTACATCTTTTGCATGTAAACCAAAACTCCATTTGTTGACAACATATTGGGCACCTAGGTCGATGCCAAACCCCCAGGAAGTGGC
>JBCBCD010001155.1:0-2432 GCA_038530915.1 Bacteroidota bacterium | reverse complement strand
GTGGCACTTGCTTTTTGGGGGCTTTCGGGGCTGTTGTTTCATGTTTTGCCCAGCAGTACCACGAATCGAATCAGCATTAATGAAGCCCTGATTAACGGGGCCTGTGTAGGGCTTTCAGTATGGTTGCGACCTGAATTTTTTCTAGTTCCACCAATTTCGATTTCTCCATAAGTAGGGTGGTTAAATGGAGTCCATTCTATGAAATCATCTTGAAACAATAAGCGCTCGCTAAATAAAGCACGTTCGTCAGCATCTGGTCTACTTTTGTTGAACATTAGATAAGAGGTATACAGCTCATTGGTAAATGTAAAAATACCGCGTCCCCCATGAAGCCAATCCAATTCACCTCCATATGCAGAATACAAATCTTTATACACTATCAAATAACGGTAACCAGGTATCAACTTAGCACCCATTTCACCTAAAGCATCGTAAACTCTTATGTCTTCTCGAGTATAACTCCCTCTGTCCATTTCCGTACCAGGTCCACGCAACAACATCCCTCCTGTATTGTGGTAAGACTGTGCGCCTGCAATATTTGGGTGAGCCATTACAAACTCTTGTACAGCTCTGTTTTCCGGTACTGAGAATGGGTATCTATGAGCACCACGCTGTGTATATTCAGGCATCCAACCCCATGCCCAATTTCTATTGGGATCGTAATATCCACCTACTCTATCTTCATTGATTCTTCCATCTCCATCATTGTCAATACCCTCGTAACCCAAATATTCGTATTCACCAAATTCGTCAACTTCAGCACTTTCCATCCTATTAGGATCACTAGGATGCGCTTTAAGTCTGCCAAATTTTGATTTCCTACGCATTAAGGTGACTTCACCATCCCCATTTAAGTCTTCAAAACCATCTTCATCCACTAAGCCATCTCTATCATCATCGATGGGCATCATACCTGATCGAGGTGTACTTGCTGTGTTTGGGTCTTTCATATAAGCATTACGAGCATCTGGATTGATGGTAGGTAGGATGTAAAAAACCCGGTCTTTTAATAATTGATTGATGAACTTATTATTATCAAAACTTTCAGCCAAATACCAAGCGGTATACAACGCCATTTCTGAACACTGTGTTTCATTAGAGTGAATATTACCATCGATATAGAAAGCTGGTTTTTCCATCTCCTTTCCACTATTATAATCTGTAATTGCTATACACCATAAATCTCTACCTTCGTATGATTTTCCAATAGAAATCAATTTGACCAAGTTAGGATGAGCCTCAGCCATTTTTTTAGCCAATGTTTCCAAACCTTCCGATGTATAGTAGCGATTCCAAATGATCTCAACCTTAGGATTCATTGGTGTTCCTACAGCTTGGAACATCTGTTCTGTTGTTTGTCCCACTACAATAAGCTGGACACTAAAAAATAATATAAAAGATATATAGAGCTTTTTCATTTTGTTAGTTTTCTTGCTTTTATTATTTAAGTTCTAGTTCCATACGCTCCACTCCACATTGTGGTGCACCTACAGTTAATGTTACTGTTCCGTTTCCATTGATTAGCCATTCCAACTCATTAGAAGTACCTCCTTTCATTGCACCAAATAATTGTACTTTTTGGCCACTTAAAAACTGCTGGCCGTCATTCAACTCCATAGTTGCTTTGACCCGTTTTACAAAGTTGAAGCGGTTCCCCATATCGCTTGCAGTCGCAAAAAAGCCATCATTCATAACCGAAGCTTTCACCCTCCATAAGTCATTGGATACTTTTTCTACTTTGGTATTCACTAGTTTGACTTGAGGGCGATAACCAAGCAATTTTTTTACAAAATTTAAATGTGGCTCTACCTGATTTTTTACCATATTATAAGGCGGATTCAACATTACATATGGTGCAATCCCTCCTACCTCAACTTCATGATCAGGAAAATCAGGATGATCTACTTTTGTCCAGTTGACAAAAAAGTTTTGCATGCCCTGATCAGCTGCCCAACGCAGGAAATTGATGTCTGCATTACCATCTTTCACTTCTTTAAATGCCAATCTTTCTACACTGTCTTTTGGCATTTTCCAATCCGGCACATACCAGCCCGGAGTACCAAATGAATACCTTCCATAATGGAAATGTGCCCATTCCATAAACCCTCCTGCTGTAAGATTTTGCTTGGCAGATTTAGGCAATTTCATCGTTTTCTTAAAATCTCCGGCCACTACAGCATTGATTTTTGCATCACCTTGTAGAATTCCTGTAATGATATTCCCTTTTTGGTTGTTGCGGCTGTACTTCAAAGGAGCCGCTAAATTATCTGAAGGACCATACGTCAATACTGCAAATACATTCCAGCGATCGAATAAGTAATCAACGACTGCTCTGGTCTCCACTTCAGAAACTGGAAATTCGCCTGCACCAGCAGCAAAATGCTTGAAGTTAAAAGTGAGATTTTGATTGAAGTTGATTCCTCCCTGGCCGT
>JBCBCD010001154.1:0-2435 GCA_038530915.1 Bacteroidota bacterium | reverse complement strand
TTTAAAATACTTGTAAAAGTTTCGAAATAAGTGATAGAACGCTTCAAAATATTTTATAGATGAACAACATGAGGTTAAATATAAGGAGCTTAAAATCAAAATCGAAAATGCTCATTCAAATCATAGAAAATGGTTTTTGGATAAACTAGAAGAAATTCAATACCCCGCGTAAAAGTTTGTTGAGTTTTTGAGTCATCAGATTTTTATCAAGATCAAGTCATGTTACAGGCTAATAGTCTTAGAAGTTGTTTAAGCCGAGTACATAATTTTTTACTCCAAAAACGTCTCTATCCCCCTTTTTATCCCTTCCTGCTCAATCCTCACCAAATACCCCATCAACATTTCCTGCAACCCATGAATTAGAGATAAATCTTGCCCCCAAGCATATTCCCACTTCAAGATTTTTTTGATCAAAGCTGAAATCGCTTCCTCAGATCCGTCACATTCACTCCATACCCCTGCTAAGAACGCAATAGCATTCGGATCATCTTTTAGTGGAATCTCTTTGCCATCGTGAACACCCTTGTAAAATTGAATCAAGGCCGCAAAAGAAAATACCAGACAAGGAGGTAATACTTCTTTCCGTTTTTGGTATTCCAAAATGGAAGGCAGTACTCTCGTCTTAAATTTTGAAACCGAATTGAGAGCTATGCTTATTAAATAGTGCTTGATAAAAGGATTTCTGAATCGATCTAATACTCCATTGGCGAAGGATTCTAGTTCTTCTTTTGATAAATCCAGAGTAGGTATGATTTCATCGAAGATTGCTTTTTTTACAAATCTCCCCATCACCTCATCTTCAACCGCCTCACGAACGGTTTCAATACCATATAAATAACCAACAGGAACCATACTAGTATGAGCTCCATTTAAAATACGGACTTTACGTGTCCTATAAGGTGTAAGGTCATTTGTAAAAATAACATTCAAGCCTATTTCATTTAAGGGCAATTCCTTCTGTACTTGTTCAGGTCCTTCTATTGCCCAGAAATGAAAAGCTTCTCCTTGAGTCATCATGGCATCTTGATAGCCTATTCTCTCCATTTCTTCTGGCAAACTATCCCTACTGATACCAGGTACTATGCGATCTACCAGGGTGTTGCAAAAGATATTCGATTCCAGTATCCATTTTTTGAAGTCTTCTTCCAACTCCCAGTTTTCGATATTCTGTAAGATGCAGCTGCATAATGCTTCACCATTTTTCAGAATCAATTCTACAGGAATTAAAATACAGCCAGCTTCACTGCTCCCCTGAAAATATTGGTAGCGATGGTACAACCAAAGCGTCAGTTTAGCAGGAAATTCTTTGGGCGGTGTATCTGTCGCTTTATCAGCTGCTGAAAAGCGAATGCCTGCTTCTGTAGTGTTAGAGATAATGAATCTAATCTCTGGATTTTCAGCAGACTTTAAATACGCTTCCCAACTATTGAAAAGATGAAGTATTCGAGAAATACTTTTAATCAATCGCTTTTCATCTACCACCTCTCCATTTTGAAAACCTCTGGTAAGTACATGATACAAGCCTTCCTGTTCTTGCCATTTAACATAATTATTTTTCCCTATTGGTGAAACAACCAATACCCCTAAGTCTGTATTTGCTTTTTCATTATACTCGTCCAACATCCAATCAGCAAATGCTCGTAAAAAATTCCCTCCTCCAAATTGCAATACTTTTTCTGGGAAAGGTGTACTTACAGCAGCAGTTGTTCTATTTAATTCCTTCATTTGATACTAAAAATTAATACTCTTGTTTATAAAGAAATGCCTCTTTTCCAAGGAATAAAGTCGTTTTGATTCAGTAACTCCGCCTTTGTTATTTTTTCTCCACTGGCTATTTCAATGATCAAGTCCAGTAGTTCTTCTCCTTTGGTTTGAATCGTATCTTCCCCACTTACGATGGTTCCTGCATCAATATCCAGTATGTCTTCCATTCTGTTGTAAAGCATGGTATTGGTAGAAAATTTGATCGTCGGACTGATGGGATTTCCTGTAGGTGTCCCTAAGCCAGTGGTAAAAACGATCATATTGGCTCCCGATCCGGCAAGACCGGTAGTGCTTTCTACATCATTTCCCGGAGTGCATAATAAATTGAGTCCCGGCTGAGTTGATTGTTCTGTATAGTCTAATACATCGGTGACCGGTGAAGTACCTCCTTTTTTAGCAGCACCAGCTGATTTCATGGCATCTGTAATCAGACCATCTTTAATATTACCAGGTGAAGGATTCATATCAAAACCTGAGCCCGCCTCTACTGCACGTTGGCTGTATGTGCTCATTAGGTCAGCAAATTTTTGAGCTACTTCCGTTTTAGTAGATCTATTGATGAGTTCCTGCTCTACCCCATTCAATTCCGGAAATTCAGAAAGAATGGTTGTACCACCCAATGCCACTATCATATCGGAGGTATGTCCTAATGCAGGATTGGCTGTTATGCC
>JBCBCD010001153.1:0-2439 GCA_038530915.1 Bacteroidota bacterium | reverse complement strand
GAGAATTATTTTGTTAAAGAAAGAGATAGAGGGATTACAGATGATCATTACTTTGTGAATACAATTGCTAAAATTCCTATGATTGACATCATTAATATTCAGAAAGATTCTGAGGTAGGCTTTGGTACTTACTGGCATACACATAACGATGTTTTAGATGTTATAAATAAAAGAACATTAAAGGCTGTAGGTCAGTTGGTTTTGGCAGTTGTGTACCGAGAAAACAACGGCGTATTTTAGGGAAATTTACTTATCTTAATGGCGTAAGAAGGTTTCATTGCCAAATATTGAAAGGAAAAAGGGTTCCTTTTTCCTTTCAATATTTAGTAGTAAAAACTCATATACCGAAGTAAAAGCTGAAAAGCTTTTACTTCGGTCTAATTCGCTACAAGTCATGCAAATCGATAAGTATCTCAAGAATTACATTGACGGGGCTTTGGTACCGGCCAATGAAGGAAATTATCTGTTGAATAACAATCCGGCCTCGGGTACTTTGATTTGTCAGTATCCTGATTCTTCTTACGAAGATGTGCAAAAAGCCATTGAAGCTGCAGATAGAGCTTTCCCGGCCTGGGCAAAAATGGATGCACAGCGTAGGTTTAGAATCATGATGCGTCTTTCTGATATCATAGAACAAAATGCTGAAAGGTTTGCTCGTGCTGAGACCATGGATACAGGCAAACCTTTTAGCATGTCTTACACCGTTGATATTCCCAGAGCATACAATTATCTGAGGTATTACGCTTCCTCAATTCTCCAATCTTCTTCTCATGGCGTCCACCAAGCAAGAGAAGCCATTCATCATTTGCACAGAGAACCCATAGGAATAGTTGGCTGTATAGCTCCCTGGCATATGCCTTTGACACAATTGTGTGCAAAAGTAGGCCCTGCTCTTGCAGTAGGAAATTGTGTAGTTGCAAAACCTTCGCAGGAAACTCCTTCCACAGCTTATTTATTTGCTAAAGCTTGTATGGAAGCTCAATTGCCCAATGGGGTATTAAATATTGTTTTTGGCAAAGATGAGATGCTTGATGTATCGATAAGTACTCATCCAGTGGTAAGTGCTATTTCTTTTACTGGTGAAAAAAACAAAGGGATAGAAATAATAGACCGTACTGCCAAAGAGCTAAAGAAAGTACATTTAGAAGTCAACAGTAAGAATGCCAATATCATTTTTGAAGATTGTAATTTTGATCAAATGATGATAGGCACGTTAAGGTCTTCTTTTTCCAATAATGGCCAGTTGACCTATGCTTGTCCCAGAATCTATATCGAAGAAGGCCTGTACGAGCAATTCAAATCAGAGCTCATCAAAAGAACTGCTTTCTTAAAAGTAGGTGATCCTTTCTCATCTATTACCGATCTAGGGGCTATTATTTCTAAAGAAAAACAGGATGCATTGGTCCAGTATGTAGAGCAAGCTGAGTCAGAAGGTGCAAAAGTGCTTTGCGGGGGTAAAGTAATAGAGCTGAATGGAGAGCTAACCAATGGCTTGTTCTTCAGACCTACCGTCTTGGAAAATGTAAGTAGTGCTTCTCATACCAATCAGGAAGTCACATTGGGACCAATTGTTTCTATTACTCCATTCTCAAAAGTAAGTGAAGCAATTGAGCTAGCTAATGATACCGCAGATGGATTGGCAGCTAGTGTATGGTCATCTGATATGAATAAATCTATGGATGTAGCCTCACAGCTAAAAGTCGGCAACTGCTGGATAAACGGTTGGGGGGTATATGATACTCGAGTAAGATTTGGCGCCACTAAGGCATCCGGCTTGTATCAGGAAGGCGGTGAATGGGCACTAGACTTCTTCTCTAATCAAAAAAACATTTGCATCAGCTATTGATGGAAGGTCTAATGGCTAAGGAGTTTTTCTATGAAGTTGTAAGATCAATAAGTTGGTAGAATAACACCGCGAAACTCTGCGAAACACTGCGGTCAAAAAAAGCTAATCTTCCTTCTCAATTTTCTCCAACATCCACAGGTGATGTGTAGAAGTCGTATCAATTAATCTTGTTAAATTCAATCGCTCTGAAGAAGCTCTTGGAATCCCATTTTGAAAGTCCAGGAAATATTTCTGTCCCCCCTTCACATACTTACTCGCAATCATCAAACAAAGAGAATCCGTACCCGGACAGATTAATTCCCACTGATTGAATGCACTCGTATCCGTTCTACTTCTGGCAACAACAGACATGGTTACGTCATTGCTTTTCAACTGTGAAGTCAAATAAGTTTGATCCTTTTTAGATCTAATGATGGAAGATGGCGCTTTAGAACGCAAGCCCAAAAAATCTACTGACCAAATGAAATCGTTGCTCAGCGTGGCGCTTTGAGCCATTTTCATTGCTCTTAAGGCAGTAGCACCTGATTTTCTTAATAAGTAGCGATTGTCAATTCTGGATTTCACTACATATTCCCCTGGGGGCACGATGGGAA
>JBCBCD010001152.1:0-2443 GCA_038530915.1 Bacteroidota bacterium | reverse complement strand
CGTACTATTCCGGAGCGCAATTTACCTCTGGAAGAGATGAATATCTTCCAATACCTCAAATAGAAATCGATGCATCAGGTGGCATCTATATCCAACGTGACAATTATTAATCATTAAAACAATCTAATAATCATATTTAAAATGAAAAATTTCATTAAAAACATAGGTGGTATCTACAGTATCCTATTTTTGGGATTAATCTTAGTACTTAGTAACTGTGAAATGGATCCCAAGTTTGAGGACTTTGTCCCGGATTATACTTTTTCCATCATCAGAAGCTTTGAAGCCAATGGTCAGGACGCTGATATCGACCATACTAATGGTGTTATTACAACAACCCTTTCTGCAGGTTCAGATCTATCTGCAGTTAGAGTAGATATGACTTTACCTGCTGGAGCAAATGTTACTCCGTCTTCAGGTTCAACTGTTGATTTTACAAACGAGCCAGTGATCTTTACTATCTCCAATAATGGTGTAAGCCGTGATTATACAGCTACTATTGCAGCCTTTGGTAATCCTTCGATTATGACTTTTTCTATAGGTGAAAACATGGGCGTTATAGATCAAAATACAGGTGATATCGCGATTACAATTGGTAGTCAGGAAGATATAACCAGGTTAGCACCTCAATTTACCATCCCTGACGGTACTACAGTCACACCTGGATCAGGCGAAGCTCAAGATTTTAGAAATCCTGTTAAGTATACGGTTGTTTCAAATGATGGATTTACTGCAAAATCTTACTTTGTTTCCGTCACTCAAATTGCAGGGGCAGCTATTTCTTCTTTTA
The DNA here is from genome assembly GCA_038530915.1 of Bacteroidota bacterium. Classification (GTDB taxonomy): domain Bacteria; phylum Bacteroidota; class Bacteroidia; order Chitinophagales; family Saprospiraceae; genus JANQPA01. Next base: position 1,653 of record JBCBCD010001152.1, on the reverse strand, counting down.
GCATTGATGGAGTTGCAGGTACGATCATAGAGGGTGATGATAAAATTCTTGTTTTATTGCCAGCCCTTACGGATGTAACAGCTTTGGTTCCTACTATTGAATTGCCAGAAGGACAAACGGTAACGCCAGAAAGTGGAGTTGCACAAGACTTTACCTCTCCTGTCAGCTATACAGTGACCAATACAGAAGGCCTATCTCGTACCTATGAAGTAACGGTTGAGCTAGGAAGTTCAAAAGTTGCCTTTATCGGTGATGGAGATGATGTCAATTCAATTCAGGATGATGATGCAAAAGCCGCTGCTTTATTCTTGCAAGCTCAATATCCAAATGACTTTGAGTACATAAAGTTTGCTGATGTATCTACAGCAACTTTAGAAGAAATTGATGTTGTTATGCTTTATTATCTTTCGCCATTGCCAAATTTAGGTTTCCAAGCGACTCCTGATAACGTAATGACGATGTTACCTCCTGAATTACGTCCTGGTACTTCACAATCAGATGCATTGACAGCTTGGGCGAAAGCAGGTGGAAATTTATTTGTAGCAGGTGATCCTACACCTATTGTACATGTAATTGGTAGAATCCCGGCAGACTATTCTCAGGCACCTGCTCCCGGAAATTACCAGTATACAGAGTTTGGTTGTGCAGAACCTGGGGGATGCGTAGATATGGGTAAACCTGCAGATGATATTTGGGGATTATCGGTAAAACCAGGAACTACTTCAAGTGATCGTCAAGCTCATCCTATTTTTGCGGGCTTGGAATTTCAAGGTGATGGAGAGTTGTATTTATCCAATTCTGCTACTCGTGAAGCTCGTTTGGTATGGTGGCAACAGTTTGACAATACTATGAGTGGCTATACTTGCTGTGGTAATGAAGGTTTAGTACTTTCAGAGCAAGTGTTTAATGCAGTTCGTTTGGGTTCATTGATGTGGATTGGAGATGCATTTGGCGTGGGTGCAATAGAATTATTACCTACTAATGGAAGTGTTGATAATAATTTTGACTTCAATATTCCTACTGATTTTGAAGGTACTGTGATTTCTATCGAGAATACCATTCTTGGATACGAATTTGATCCCAATGGAACTGTTAATGATTATCAAGGAAATATTGAAAGGTTAACGACAAATATTATTGATTATTTGAGAACTCTGTAAACGGATTTAGAAGAGGTTTCTACCGTGCTTGCACGGTAGAAACACAGAGTTTATTAAAATAAAATATTATGAAGTATTTAAATCAATTAGGCCTATTTACTTTGCTGATTCTGGCAGTGTTCGCTTGTGAAGAACGTGAAAATTACACAAGTGGACCTACTGTTTTAAATATCTTAGAATCAGTATCTATAGATGGCAAAGCAGCTACTATTGATCATCTTTCTGGTGCTATTCAGGTGAGCTTACCAGGTACGACGAATTTATCAAGTGTAGCTTTTGAAGCGACTGCTCCCAATGGCGTTTCATTTAATCCTGGCAATGGTCAAGTGGATCTTACTGCTCCTGTTCAAGTTACTGTAAGTAATGGGACAGACAATCGCATTTATGAGATAGAAGCTACTTTACTTCCTTCAAAGATTGCTTTCCTTGGTGATGGTGCTACCATTGCTGACATTTCTGATGATGATGTGAAAGCTGCTGCAGAGTGGACGGA
>JBCBCD010001151.1:0-2444 GCA_038530915.1 Bacteroidota bacterium | reverse complement strand
GCATTTATGAGCTTGATGGGTATCGATCCTTCAGCTTTCGGAAACTAGTGTTTCCCTTTTAGATCATACTTTTAGTGCATAGTAAATAGTTAGAATAAACATATAAATCGATAGATAAAATGATCTTATTAGCAATAAATTTCCAAGTTATACTTTATGCTGTACTGGTATTTACTCCGGTAATCTCAGCATTGGCATTTATGCTGATCTACGCCAGAAAGCAATTGGTTCCTCAAGGAGATGTTAAGATCGTCATCAATGGTGATCAAGATAATCCTTTATTGGTTTCTCCTGGTTCTAATCTTTTGACAGCTTTAGGTGATAAAAGTGTGTTTCTACCTTCTGCATGTGGAGGAGGTGGTACTTGTGCGATGTGTGAGTGTCACATTGATTCTGGAGGTGGAGATGTTTTACCTACAGAGCTGAATCACTTGACTCGTCGTGAAGTTGCAGAGAACAAGCGTCTAGCTTGTCAGGTAAAAGTACGTCAGGATATGGAAATTCGTATTCCTGAAGAAATCTTTGGTATTAAGAAGTGGGAGTGTGAAGTAGTTTCTAACTACAATGTAGCGACTTTTATCAAAGAGTTTATTGTAAGATTGCCAGAAGGTGAAACTTTAGATTTTGAATCAGGTGGATATATTCAGATTGATGTACCAAAAATTGAAGTGGACTTCAAAGATTTTGACATCAAACCTGAACCTAATGATCCGATGGGACCAGATAAGTTTAGAGCGGATTGGGATAAGTTCAATATGTGGCCATTGAAAATGAAAAACGACGAAGAGCAGTTTAGAGCTTACTCTATGGCTAATCACCCTGCTGAAGGAAATATCGTCATGTTGAACATCCGTATCGCAACGCCACCATGGGATAGAAAAAACAATCAGTGGATGCCTGTTAATCCTGGTGTATGTTCTTCTTACGTGTTTGGATGTCAGCCTGGTGATAAAGTAACGGTTTCAGGGCCTTATGGTGAATTCTTCATCAAGCCTACCAAGAAAGAAATGGTATACATCGGTGGTGGTGCAGGTATGGCTCCTTTGCGTTCTCATATCTTCCACTTGTTCCACACCATGAAAACAGATCGTAAAGTTTCTTACTGGTATGGTGGTCGTTCTAGAACGGAATTGTTCTATACAGAGCACTTCAGAAAAATTGAAAAAGACTTTCCTAATTTCAAATATTACATCGCTTTATCAGACAAGCGTATGGCTGAAGAGGTTGATAACTGGACAATTAAGTCTGATATCAATGATGATGATGCAGAAGGATTTTTGGGCTTCATTCACCAGGTATTGTACGATCAGTACTTGAAAGATCACCCAGAGCCAGAAGAAGTAGAATACTACTTATGTGGACCTCCATTGATGTTGGCTGCTGCCTTGAAGATGTTAGATGATTTAGGAGTTCCTGAAGAAAACATAGCATTTGACGACTTTGGTAGCTAATCGCTAAAGTTTCGTTAATGCATCATTAAAAAAGGCTTGACTGTTTGACAGTTGAGCCTTTTTTAGTAATTAGCTTAATGGAACAGTACTCTTTTATTTTCGTACTTAAACAACTTCAAACAGTAAACAAATAGCATCCCAGCTCCCATGAACAAATACCTTTTAATTCCCTTTATTTTTGCCTTTTGCATCGTTAAGGCTCAAAAACTTGATACATCTGAGTTTAAATTGCTTGCCCTGAATAATCAAGTATCCTTTTTCGCTGAAAAAAACTTAATCTATTCACTTTCTATTAGTGCTCAAAAGGAAAGAGATGTTTGGTTCCATTTTAATGGTTTAGAAGAAAAATGGGCCTCCAAATATACCTTAGCTAGCGGTTTGCAGCAATTTGATATCATACCTGAAGAAGAAAGTATACAGGTTTTTGAAGCTACTAATGGGATTGATACCATTTTTTATCACTTACATTTTTATAAGCCGTATTCTAAATTTTCAGATTCCTATATAATGGAAAATGAAGGGAGGGTAACTTTTTCACATGCTCAAGTCGTAGACATCATCAATAAATTAGGCTATGAAGACCTTGATAATAATGGAAATATTAGCAAGTTATTTTCTGAAAGTTATGTTTTAGAACTAAGCGAACAGCAGCTTAGGCCATCAGACCTTTACTACCGTACATTGCTCTTAAACCCCTGGTCAGACAATAAAATCGAACTGTTGAATAAAGAAATTCAGCAATCAAAAGTAAATACTCAACAAATAAGACTAAAAGGTTACTATCAAAAAATAGTGAGAGAAGTAGAACAATTTACAAAGGTTGATACACTTTGGAGTTGGTTAAAGGAAATGACTCCTATGCAGACTTTTCACATTAACGTATTGGTATCTGCGCAATTAAATACAGGATTTATAAATAAAGTTCAATCAGAAAAGTTTAAAGAATGGATATTGGTCTTACCAAAGAATGAGACTATTTTGAGAAAAAGCCGA
>JBCBCD010001150.1:925-2445 GCA_038530915.1 Bacteroidota bacterium | reverse complement strand
TCAAGAAGGAAAGTTTTTAGAACATCGAGCTGCGGCTGTTCCTGCAATGCAACAAATGTTTCAATCCAGTTTTCCCGAGGTGATCAACTATGCCCGTTACCATAAAGCTGCCACAAGTATAGTCCGATACGTTGCCGATAATAGTGAACTCAAATTTGAAGAAAATGAAATTTACTTTGCCGATTCCGAGTTCCTGGACATTTTTGATGTAAATCTTACCAAAGGAAACGTATCATCGGCATTGAATGCACCAAACAAAGTGATTATTTCCGAGTCAATGGCCAATAAATACTTTGGAGATGTCAATCCAATTGGCAAGCGTCTTCTTTTTAATGGATCTTATGCTTTTGAATGTGAAGTTAGTGGTGTAATGTCAGATTTTAAGGTGAATACGCATTTGGCTGGAGATTTTATTATTTCCTTGTCAACTAAGGTAAATCTGGTACCAATGTTCAATATTCCCGATAACTGGATTTGGCGTTCCTTTTACACTTATATAGTTGTAAAGGATCTTAAGAATGTATCGGACCTGGAGGAAAAAATCAACAACAGCGTTTCACAACGCCTAGGCAGCTTTTATGAGGATAGGGGGTATAAAGTGAATTATCACGTCCAAAGATTGGAAGAAATTCATTTGAATTCAAATCTATTTGAAGAAATTAAACAAAATGGAAATTCAAGGAATCTAAAATATCTCGGCTTCATTGGCTCTTTTATGCTACTCATTGCAATTTTCAACTATATCAACCTTTCAACTGCCAAAAACCTTAAAAGAGCAAAAGAGGTTGGTGTCCGTAAAACGGTTGGAGCAGAAACTTCAAACCTTAAGGTACAGTTCCTTCTTGAATCTGTAGTTGTAAATGGGATAGCTTTTATTCTGGCTGTATTGTCCTTATGGCTTTTTTTCGAGTTGGTTGTGAACTTTTTAAACGTAACCATACGATTTACCCTTCTTTCAAATTTGTGGTTTTGGATTTTGTTTTTTCTCGCCTGGTTGACCATAAGTATTTTGTCCGGAATCTATCCGGCATTTATACTGTCCGGATTACGGCCCGTTAAAGTTATGAGTGGCAGTTTTAAAAGCTCCAGTGGGAACATTCTTTTTAGAAAAGCATTGGTAATCATGCAGGTATGTGTCGCTTTAGGACTTATTATTTATCTCTTGGCAATGTTTTCCCAAATTCGTTTTATGAGAGATAGGGAATTGGGTATTGACAAAGAAAACATTTTGGTTGTTCAAGGTCCCAAAATAAAGAACGAGGCGTACCTATCAAATTTGGAATTTTTTAAAAACAATATTGAAAAAGATAATGACTTTATGTCGATGTCAACTGTATCTAGCTTACCGGGAGAAGTTACCGGAGCGGGAAGGGATTTTAGAAATCAATCCGGAGTCAGCCAGTTTCTAAGGATAATAAGGGTAGAATACGGATTTGAAAAGGTATTTGGTTTACAGGTTTTATCGGGAAATACATTTTCTGCGGATCGAAGTGCGAACAACTCTGGTTTCAAACCAGAGT
>JBCBCD010001150.1:0-915 GCA_038530915.1 Bacteroidota bacterium | reverse complement strand
CCTTTTCAAATCCGTATTCTACCCTTATTATCCTTAGAAACTGGCTGACTCTGGTTTGATTTTGAATAGACTGGCGGCAGATAAAATTGGCGTTGCCAACCTGCAAGATGCAATTGGCAAAAAACTGTCTTGGACGAATACCGAGGAAAACATAACCAGTGAGATTATTGGAGTGTTGGACAACTACCTTCCGGATTCCCAATCGGAAGCGGTCCCTACTGTTTTTATTCTTAACCGGACTTTCTCCGCTCCTTGGGACCCCGAGTATTATACTATTAAGTTCGCCGATTCCGGTAATACTAGTGTCACTTCAAAAATAGACAAAGTCAACTCAATTTGGGAAAGGGTATTTCCTTCAGATCCTTTTTTATACTATTTCGTAGATGACTTTTTTGAACTTCAATTCTCTTCCAGTCGGAACTTTATGAGGGCAATCTCCATGTTTTCGATATTGTCAATACTAATTGCTCTTATTGGTGTTCTGGCCCTATCCTCTTATACCAATCAAATGAAAAGTAAAGAAATTGGTATAAGAAAAGTACTTGGTGCGGAGATTAAGGATATACTCCTGTTATTGATAAAGCAGTATTCAAAACTCTTGGGGATAGCCACCGTTGTCACCATCATTGTGGTGTATTTCATCTTGGAAAACTGGCTAAGAACCTTTAGCTATAGAATGGTCCTTAGTCCAGGGTTATTCGTAATTCCTGCCTTTCTCCTTTTCATTTTCATTTTATCGTTAATCACATATCAAAGCTATTCATCTGCAATTGTAAATCCGGTAAAAGTGTTAAAAAAGGAATGAAAATCACATTTAAATTTCTCCTCATTCATCAAAACCATAATAATTTGACCTGATACTTTTATAATTTGAATCATCTATAATCATTCATTATGACAGCAAGTAAATTAAAG
>JBCBCD010001149.1:0-2451 GCA_038530915.1 Bacteroidota bacterium | reverse complement strand
ACTGAATGAATTGACACAACCCATTCAAGATAGAGTTTTAAAAGAAATGCAACTTGATTCAGTACTTGGAGGAGTATCCCATTAAGTAGTGAATTTTCAGTAGCCAATTATATGTTGTTAGAGTGCGTTTCACGAAAATGCAAAGCCTTTTTCGTGAAACGCACTCTAACAAAACTTCCTTGGGTAACTCCTCACTCTTTTTTTGTGGTTCTTCAATCTAGTGAGTTACGACCTTCCAGGCTATAAGTACTGTATGATTTTCAAATACTTCACTTTCCAAATATCCATAAGTTCGTTTAATGTTGGTGCTTTCATTTTAGTACTTTCTCCTGCATAAAACGTATCACAAATGTTAGACTTAGTTATTATTCAACATTACTGCTGGTAGGATGTATTTTTCTAATATTTCAAAAGGTTTTTCTTCCATCTCAGGAAACAGATTATAATTACCACCTGTAAAAGTGATTGTCATTTCAACCTCAGGAATGATAATCAAAAATTGGCCCCCATTTCCCCAGGCCTCAATGGTTTTCATTTTTTTTCCGCCGACCTTTCTTTCCAATAGCCTCCATAAGTATCCATAATCTGAATTCTTAGGCCAACTGCCTTTTATATGTGGTTGAGTAGAAATGTTTATCCAATCAGACGCTATAATTTGCTGATTATTCCATTTACCATCATTCAATACTAGTATTCCGAATTTAGCTAAGTCGATTGGTCTTAGATAAAAATCTCCGGGTAAATACGCTCTTCCTTTTGGGGAAGTTCTCATCTGGAATCTTTGTATACCCATTGGTAAAAGAACTTCTTCATAAAAGAAGAGTGGAAGGTATTTTTCAGTGGATTTTTGAATGACACCCGTTAATAAGTTCATTCCACCAGATGAATATTCATATTTTTCACCAGGCCTATGTTCCATTGGCAAACTTAATTTATAAGCTACCCAATCATTGTTGCTCCATTGCATTTCATCCTCATCTTCTAGTTGTAATCCTGTACTCATTGTTAAAGCATGATGAATCGATATCCCCTTTTTCTCTTTATCTGAAATTTCATATTCAGGGTAATAATTTAAGATTGGATTTTCTACATTAATACGCTCACTTTGCATAATCGTTTTCCCGAGTAGTAAAGACGAAATTGATTTAAAGGAGGATTTGATGTCGTGCAGGTATTCCCTGTTATAAGCATGAAAATATTCCTCAAAAATGAGTTTGCTATTTTTTGTAACTATTATACTATGAATGTGGTCGTACTTACCACTATTCATTTTAGGCATAAAGTCAAACATTGAGGTATTTATACCTACCTCTTTTAAAGAAGCTGTTTCTATAAAGTTGTCTACAGGATTTGGAACTTTGTAAACGTATGCTTCTTTTGATAATGGTTGATACCCATTCAAGTCTGAAGACTTAAGCTTGGTCAATTGTATTTCTCTCTTACCGCCTGCATTACCATAGGCTAACAAAATGTTGTTTTCATTGGAGTTGTATTCAGCAGAAATTCCAAATCTGTCATTAGTGATGTCAAAATCAATATGATCCCCAGCAATTTTAACCGAATCAATCTCGAAATGCAATCTTCTGTTTTCTTTATTGCTTTGAATTTTTGCTTGAAGTGTACCTAAACTATCTTCATAAAACTCTAAGTAAACCGTGTAGTCTGTATCAATAATTTCGGGTTTTTGAATATCAGTAACCCACTTATCAGCCCTTTTTAAAAAGGTCAAACTTTGGCTCCAAAGCTCATTTGTGATCACTCCATAAAGATTAGGTGAATCATTACGGTAAGTTGCATCTAACCTTAGCCCATCCCCTGACTTAAAAAAAAGATAGGTATTCTCATTATTGAGTTCGAAGCTTTTCTCTTTACCATTTTTGTATAAGGTAGCCTTTGTGGGATTTACAATCGGTTGCAATACTATTGAATCGTATTTTGTTTCTGTTTGGAATAATATTCCTGACCAAACGCCAACCAATTTATCGTTTTTAAAATCTGCTTTTTCGTTTTGACAGGAAAAGAGAAAAAGGAGTGCAATTATAATGGTAAAGGTTTTTAAGTTCATTTTATTTTTTTCAATTTGCTTTTCAAATTTTTCACTGTCCTTGAACGCACACAGATTTCCGTCTGGATCAAAAAACTTCGCTACTATTCCCCAAGAATACTCTTGATAATCAACTTCTATATTTTTTTAACATTTGGCACGTTCATTCTTAAGCAGTTCTACTTCGTTCTCCTTTGGTTAACACTCCACTAGATACATCATCTACCTCTGCCATTAAATATGAATCTCCAAATTCAAAACAGGTTAAACTTGCAGTTGAAAATAATTCTTTCAACCCAATTATGTTTTGATAGAAGTCTACACACTTTTTGTATTCTATTGTATATAATGAAGTTGAGTTTTCGATATTAATTTGAAATCTGTCATGGTTCAATGGTCTGGCTACA
>JBCBCD010001148.1:0-2456 GCA_038530915.1 Bacteroidota bacterium | reverse complement strand
ATGGAATAACATGCTTCAGAAACAATTTGTCCTGCCTTTATCAAGGGGATATTATTCAATACAATGTCTGAAGGCGTATTGGGGAACGAACTTAATAAAGCTCCATCACTGGCTCCCAGCCAATCTTGTAAAATAGAACTAAATACTGAACGGTAATCGTGTTGAAGTTGATCAGGATTAGCCGCACCTTGCCTGTCTTTGTCATTTAAATCAAGATTTTGACCCATAACACCTGCCTGTACTTGACTGCCTACAACAAACATGGAGGAAAGGGTGCCATGATCAGTGCCCATATTTCCATTTTGTTCAATTTTTCTACCAAACTCTGAAAAGATAACAGTACATACCCTTTGATCTACGCCCAAAGCTTTTAAGTCATTTTGAAAAGCTTGTATGGCATTAGAGACATCTCCAAGTAAATTAGCGTGATTGCCAGTAGCTGTATTTGATCCTACTACTTGATTGACATGATTATCCCATCCCCCTTTTCTGGCCATGAACACTTTTGTCATCGACCCTCCTGAAAGCAATCGGGCTATGGTTTTTAATTGATCACCTAAATCAGTATCTGGATAACCAGCACTCATGCTATTGGATCCTCTATTGAATACTTCAGAAATACGCTCTGAATATACTTGAGTACTCTTCTCTATGGAAGTTAAATATTGCAAGATCTTCCCATGGTCAGAATTTGGAAATTGGGTAATGGGTTCACCACTTAAAGACGAAATGATATTGTAAAAGCCAGCAGGATCCTGCCCACTAAGATTGATAGAAACTTCATGTTCTTCTTCAGTATGAAAACCTGTACTAGGGGCTTTTCCAAGAATGATTCCTAATGGATCCAATTCTTCACCGAATGGCCCTCCTCTGTAATTGGGATACCTGTCTTTTAAAAAGCGACCTACCCAGCCTTCTTCTTCACTATCTATTTGTACAGTACCATCTATTCCCCTCAACATGATATCTTCTGAAGCGAAGTGCGAACGGTTGGGAGTAGGATAACCAACCCGTTGAACAATGCTCAGCAGACCTTCATCGTACAAGGATTTGAAACCTGTCAAATTGGGGTGCAAGCCCAATAATTGATTGTCAGGTAAGGATGAATCCAAATTAATTAATGCTGACTCAGGCAGTCTTATATTTGCTCTGTTAGATGCATAAGCAGATAACTGATTCAAGGGTACGGCCGTATTGACGATATCGTTGGCTCCGGCGAGATACAAAATAACCAAAACACGATCTGAATAATCACACATCATGGAAGGAACTAATGAGGCTCCCATTGGTCTAAAACCAACTCCGGCAAAAAAAATGGGTGCTATGGCTCCGGCAAAACCATTATATAAAAAATCTCTTCTTTTCATTTTAATAGTTTGTTAGCGTTTGATCTAGAAAGTTTGAAACTCAGGTGAAGCCATAATGGCATCATACAATCGCTCTAAGCCAACTTTTACATTGGCAGTCTCACCAGTATCCAGGTATTCTCTCCAGCTGAAGTACCAATTCACAGGGCTGAGTCCACCCAATAGAGCTTGTAAGAAATAAGAATATCTACTATCAACAGGGCGTTCTGGTATAAAATAATCCAGCATACTATCGACCACATGATAGGCATCTGCCGCTCCTTGTGGTACTGTAGGAGTACCTGAATCAGCTACATCATCCAGATTGTTTTCAGTCCAACTGATGATGTCCATTTGGTAAGGGAAGTTTCGGTTGGTGTTTCTTACTTTACCTCTTTTGAAAGAAGTACCGTAGGAGTAGCGTTGAAACAGTATGTTGGTTTTAAACCAGGCCCTTGAATATCCTGCCGTTTGATCATAGTAGCCAGGATACCCTTCTACCGTTTCAGGTCCATTGAGACTCATTCCAGCTTCAGAAAAATGATTGGTGAGAATGACTCTATTGGCTTCTCTATAAAATGAATATTCCAGATCTGATAACTTGGAATTGGTGATGTTTAGTAAGTTGACCGTCGTACAAAATAATTCCAGTGGAGATTTGATCTTCCCACCAATGATTTCGTTAGTGGTGTTTTTATCATCCACATCATAAAAGTGTCTACTCTTCAACAACTTCTTTAAGACCAAAATATGATCGTAATCGTTGTTATAAAGATCGTCTGCAAGAGGTTGGATAATATCTGTCTCTACATCAGAGTCAATAATGTCTTTTACAAAAAAGCGATACATTTTTCTTACAAAAGAACGAGCAGTCTCTATCTGATTGAATATCATATCTACAAAATCCTGTAGCTCTCGATACATATCATCTTCAGAAGTAGCACCAATGATTGTGGTATTTTGAAAAGCACTTCCAAAGGTTTTATCATCCTGGTCATGTCTGGATAGAACTGGCCTTCCGGTAAGTATGCCTGTATCAGGATCCACTCTGTTCTTATCTATTACCCAGCCGGTTAGCACCCTTGCAGCAGTAGTAATATCTGCTTCTGT
>JBCBCD010001147.1:0-2457 GCA_038530915.1 Bacteroidota bacterium | reverse complement strand
CAACTGATTCTTAAATCTCTTCTCCCTCCTTCTTCTCAAATTATCCAATCGATCATGATTCAAATGGCATCGCTGACACAAGGCAGCCAGATTAAAGAAGGAATTGTTATGTATATCGTGATCCAGGTGAGCCACCGTCAGTACAATTTTCACCGGTGGCTTATCTTCAGGAATGTCTTGAAAGACATCTATACCAGTTTCACTCAAGTGATCGTGGGCAGCTTCCACAGTCCAAAAAATACCATCCACCCAATAGCCTTTGGAATAATTCTTGACTCCACAATGCTCACAATGGTTTTGAGCACGGTAAAAGCGGATAAACTGGCTGATCTTCTTCCAGCGTGGATGGTATTTGGAATAATCTACTGGCATTAGAATAGTGTTTCTTGTTTTACAGTAGTTCCCTTTTGTTCCATGGCTTCCATCTTTTCGATGAGCTGAGTGTAGGAGACTTTTTTGATTTTTAGTATTTCAAAAATCTTCTTGTATTTCCGGATCAGGAGTAAGTGCTTAAGCGCTAAATATTCTTTACCTGAGACGTTAATTGACTTTCTCCATGTAGCCTCATATTCAACCTCTAAAAAGCTTATGAACTCCAATAGATCTGGTTCTTTGATCTTGATGTCTGTTGGACTAAGCATACTTGTGTGGTTTTAGCTGCCAGGAATTCACACAGTAAGAGTATTTCTCAGGAACTATTTGCTGAGACACTAATACAAATCGGATTTCTTTGTATTGCTCTTGTAGAATGCATACAAACAATGAATCTACTGACCAGATGTATTCAATTTCTATGTGCACACATGCATCTTTATATATTGCCCATCCATTGATGAACTCTTCCAAGTCCTTTATTGAAGAGTTTTGACTCCAATGGAAGACAGCATCTGATCCACTGATAAAACTTGCTAGATTAGATTTACCGGTACCTTGACTACCAAATAAGTTGATAATATTTATCTTTTTTCTATCTACTTGTGGTATTAAGGAATACATTCTTATAGTCTTATCGTTATCCTCAAATACCTCATGAATTTCATGAAGAGGAATACCAGTAGCTAAAAATGCTTTTGATAGAAGCTCATGGTCTTTGAGAGGTTCACTATCAAATTTTTGAATAATGACAAAGAGATCTGATTGTAACCTTTTACATTCCAATATTCCCTGATCTTGGGTTTGAACTAAATCCATAATATTGATTTTTAAGTGTGACTAAAATGGGATGACTTCATCAGAATTCGTTTTGTCTTCAGGCATCGGCTGAGCTTCAGCAGCAGCGGCAACTGAGACAGGAGCTTCTTTCTTTTTGATTACTTCAAAGGAGTTGATAATTACATAGCTCATAGTTGCTGCTTGCCCATTCTTTTCATAAGTATAATGTTCTTGCTTACCGATGATAAAGACCTGATCGCCTTTACCTACTTTATCAAAAATCCTGTCAGCCTGATTTTTGAACGCCCTAAGGTTGTGCCAAGTCGTTCTGTTTTTCCATTCTCCATCTTTCTTGTATCCGCTACTAGTAGCTAATGTTAGCTTGGCCATTGAAACGTCATTTGAATTGACGCTTTTTATAGGAGCTTGTCCTACGTAACCTTTTAAAATGATTTGATTCATAATGGTATTTTTTACTTATAGATTAACTTGAATTAATTTTTAGACTAGCTTAAAAGTTTCAGGGAAAAAAATGACGCGATACCCCCCACCCCCATATACTACTGGTCTACCGGTCTACCACCCACTTTTAATGTATTAATCATTGATTAGTAGTTACTTAAGTGGTATAATAGGCGGTAGACCAAGGCGTCCCTGGTCTACCAAAGTAGACCTTGGTAGACCCAAAGTAGACCCAAAGTAGACCCTGGTCTACCGCCCTTTTTAATACGTATAGTGTTGGTATACAATATTTAATAGTTGTATATTCTGTTAATATGGGCGTTTGGTAGACCGTAGAATTATATGTTACCTTGAAATGAGGATTTTTTGCCATTTTTTGTATCGACTTTTCTATATATGTTTAAATAACAATGTGCTTGCAAGAATTTCTGATGATTGTACTAATCGTAGTGCTTCAAACTCAGATCTGGCTCGATCGGGAGTTGATCCACATCAAACACGTAACAACTGTAATTTTTACTTCCAAACTTCTTTTGTCGCTTGCTGCCGAGAAAATTCGGACTGTTCTGCAGGTAATACTGGAGGGCCTGTAAATCGAGGCCCGGTTTGTTGCGTTGGCGCTGGTGGCGCTCCTGGTACTCAGGGTGGAGCTTGCTGAAGCGGATGTAGATGAGCTTCGTTTTTCTGTCAAAGCGTACCAGGTTAGAATCTTTCTTCTCCCCTTTTTTCAATCGATTTTGAAAAGTTTCCTGGGTTTTTTCTTCTACCATGAAGTCCTGCTTGTGTCTGATGATGTCTTTTTCCATCAGGTACTCAACGATCCTCCAGATCTTCTGGAGGATC
>JBCBCD010001146.1:0-2458 GCA_038530915.1 Bacteroidota bacterium | reverse complement strand
ATACCGGAGTTCTATGTTCACCCAGTACAGGAAAATTTTGATCACGTTCAGCAACAACAAGTTGATCAGCAGGAACCTTCCAATCAATTTCAAGCTTAGGATCATTGTAGTTCAATCCTCCTTCATGTATTTTAGAATAGAAATTGTCGCATTTGTAGAAAAACTCAGCAGTTTCACTTAAGACAACATATCCATGAGCAAACCCTCTGGGTACAAAAAGCTGCTTCTTATTTTCAGCACTCAGTACAATACTATAACTCTGGCCATAGGTTTCAGAATTTGCTCTAAGATCTACAGCCACATCCAACACTTCTCCTTCAACTACTCTGACTAATTTGGCCTGAGCATAGGGAGGAATTTGATAGTGTAAACCTCTTAAAATACCATAGGTAGAACGTGCCTGATTGTCTTGTACAAAATTAGTTGCAATGTCAGCTGCTTCAAAAGTTTTTGAATTGAAAGCTTCAAAGAAATATCCTCTCTCATCTTTAAAAACTTTTGGTTCAAAAACTTTTAAACCTTTAATGGGCGTATCATGAAATGGCATTGGCTATTTTTTTCTGAAATAGATCGAAATCGGAACGCCCGTAAAATTAAAATTTTTACGCAATTGGTTCTCCAAAAAATTCTTGTAAGGTTCTTTAATATGTTTTGGATTGTTAGAGAAAAAAGCAAATGTTGGATAATAGATGGGCAACTGCGTGATGTATTTAATTTTTATCAATTTTCCGCGATAAGCAGGAGGTGGATTTTTTTCGATAATAGGCAACAAAATCTCATTGAGCTGAGCAGTTTTAATCTTACTTTGTCTGCGCTCATGAACATCAAGTGCCATTTCTATCGCTTTAAATATTCTTTGTTTTTCCAAAACAGAAACAAAAACTATAGGCAAATCATTGAATGGAGCCATTTTTTCTTTGATTCGTTTCTCAAAGTCTCTGGCTGTATTGGTCTCTTTATCTACTAAATCCCACTTGTTCACTACAATGACAAGTCCTTTGTTCCGTTTGATGGCCAAACGGAAAATATTCATGTCTTGTGATTCTACTCCTGTTTGAGCATCAATCATCAACAAGCATACGTCAGACTCTTCTAAAGCTTTAATCGCTCGCATCACCGAATAGAATTCCAAATTCTCATGGACTTTGGATTTCTTTCTAATTCCGGCAGTATCTATGATCATGAACTCTTTACCAAATTTGGAGTATTTGGTGTGGATAGAATCTCGAGTAGTTCCAGCAACATCTGTTACTATATTGCGATCTTCACCCAGTAAAGCATTTGTTAGGGATGATTTTCCTACATTGGGTTGTCCCAAAATGGAAAACTTGGGTAAGTCGGATTCCAAATTATTTTCTTCATCAATACTTTCAGTCACTTCATCTAGCAAGTCTCCAGTACCACTTCCGGTCAGAGAAGACAAAAAGTAGGTATTCTCAAAACCCAAACTCCAAAATTCATTGGCGTCAATCATTCTTTGATGATTGTCTACTTTATTGACCACCAATAACACTTTCTTCTTAGTACGGCGCAACATATCAGCCAATTCTTCATCCAGGTCAGTAATGCCTGTGGTCGTATCCACCATGAAAATCAATACACTTGCTTCTTCTATGGCTATTTTTACTTGAGAACGAATGGCAGAATCAAAGACATCATCAGAATGCTGAATAAATCCACCCGTATCAACTACCGTAAAATTTTTTCCATTCCAAAAACAACTTCCATATTGACGATCTCTTGTAACACCGCTAATATCATCTACTATGGATTGACGTTCACCAATCAATCTATTGAATAAAGTGGATTTCCCTACATTCGGACGCCCTACAATCGCTACTATATTTCCCATTATTTTTTTTCTTAAAACCCTGTCTAAAATAGAACAGCAAAGATAACAATCTTTTAGTCTCTAGGCTAGTATCTAAATGAATTGTCGTCTTAAATTGGAAACATCCGCTTATGGAAAAATACAGCTTGTTTCTTTGTAGGATTTAAAGTCTATTAAACATTTACACCATTAAACTAAAAATCAGCAGACTAATTAGTTCACTTACCCTAAAGAAGAATTCTTCCGCTTCCACATTTGCTCTTCTCGCATCAATGTCTTTTCAAATTTCGCCGGAGGAACTATTTTAAAAACCACTTTTTCTTTGGTATAGGGATGAAAAAAAGAGAGCTGACTGGCACAAAGAAACAAACCCCTTCCTTTTTTAATCTTTCCTTCTTCACCATACAAAGGATCACCTAGTATAGGTGCTCCCAGGGAAGCCATATGGATTCGCAACTGATGTGTTCTTCCTGTTAGGGGATATAATAAAGCTTCTGTAACAAAATCATTTTTTATGGATCTAACCGATCTTTGTACTTGATAAGTACTTTTTGCTGCTTTACCTTCTATAGCTAGCTCAATACTACCATTGTTTTCAAGCTTACCACAAACCAAAGCAGTATACAC
>JBCBCD010001145.1:0-2390 GCA_038530915.1 Bacteroidota bacterium | reverse complement strand
TTCGATCTCAAAAGTGTTTTAAACACTTTTGCGATGAAACTTAAGAAAAATGACTTCTTTCATTCCCCTCCACCACTTCTCAAATTAACTTTTTTACTACTGCTGGGAATTTTCTCTCTTAGTACTATACAAGCCCAGATGGTAGAAGTAAAAGGTACTGTGCTCGACGAAACACAATTACCTCTACCTGGTGTAAACATTCAAATTAAAGGAACTTCGGAGGGAACAGCCACAGATGTAGATGGAAAATTTGTGTTAAATGTATCCACAGGCAGCGTGTTGGTATTTACATTTACTGGTTATGCTACACAAGAATCAACAATTAATGGTGATGCGGAGCTCGTAATAACTATGAATACTGATACTGAATTATTAGACGAAGTAGTTGTGGTCGGTTATGGTCAAACTCAAAATAAGCGATCTACCACAACTGCCGTTTCTACCATCGATGCAAGACAAATACAGGAGCTTAGAACTTCAAGACCTGAAACTGCTTTGCAAGGTACCGCTCCTGGTATTATAGTAACACAAACCTCCGGTTCTCCAGGTGCTCCTTTAACTGTGAGAATGAGAGGTGTTGGTTCGCCTAATGCATCTACACCTTTATATCTTGTAAATGGGGTTCAGGTTCCCAACCTGGAATTTCTAAATGCAGGAGATATTGCTAGTGTCACCTTATTAAAAGATGCTGCTTCAGCAGCCATTTATGGTTCGAGAGGAGGAAATGGTGCGGTCTTGGTAGAAACAGTAAAAGGCAATCGATTTGCTGATAAGCCTCGCATAAGTTTGTCTGGCTTTTATGGCTTGCAAAATCTGGGCTATAAGCCAGAATTAATGGACAGAGATCAATACATTGATTATTACAATAATGCAGTCAATAGTTTTGAACCACCAACCGGATTCAGACCTGCTTTTACTGATCAGGAGCGCAATGCTTTACCAAATACAGATTGGTATGATGTGATTTTTGATGACAATGTTCCTATGGGTAACATTCATCTTTCTCTTGCAGATGGTAATGAAAGAATGGATTACTCTATATCAGGTGGGATCTTCACCCAAGACGGTTTGGTCGGAGGTGAAGCGGATAAATCCAATTACGAGAGAAGAAATGTTCGAGCAAACTTTAATACAGATTTGGCTTCCAACCTTAAGTTAAGTGTAAATGCTGATTACTCGAATGTAAGCCGCAATTTTTTAATTGAAAACAGCGGTGGTACTGGTACTGCTTTAATGAACTACATTACGGCTATCCCGGCAATATATCCTACGCGCGCCGCGAATGGTGAGTTGTTTAATATGGGCCGTCAAAATCCAAATCCTTCTTTCAATGGGGTGCCTTTAAATGTTTTAGGAGCGGTAACCAATCCATTGTGGAGTATAGAGATTACCAATAATGAGGCGGTACAAAATGTATTGTTATTATCAGGTAGCCTTTCTTATCAGCCCATTGACAGACTGAATATTAGAGGTAGTTATTCCTTCTATGATTTATCTGCTTTGAATCGCTCCTTTACACCTAATTTGAATTATCCTGAACAAGCATTTACAACTTCAGGTTTTGTTTCCTATTCTGAAGCACCTACGGATGTAGAAAATAGGCAATATAACCTGACTGTTGATTATACATTTGGAAATTCAGCTCAGGGACATAGTTTGAATGTTTTGGGTGGTTTTGAGGTAATAGAAACTTATGCCAATGTTGGAGGGCAATTGAGCAATGCAGGTGATTACTTGGTGAACAACTTTGATGATGTGAATTTCGCCTTAGCTGCAGATATCTCTAATGCCATCTTAACGCCAGGCATTGAGTCTGAGATTGGTTTACTTTCATTCTTTGGTAGAGTAAACTATAATTACAAAGACAGGTACCTTTTTTCCGCTTCATTGCGAAATGATCAATCTTCTAACTTTGGTGAAAACAATCGTTCTGGTATTTTCCCGGCAGCATCTTTGGGTTGGTTGTTATCAGAAGAATCTTTCTTCAATGCGGATTGGGTTGATTTAGTTAAAATACGTGCCAGTTGGGGTATCAATGGTAGTGATGGAGCTGCTCCATATTCCTATTTGGCAACTGTAACTACTAATGCTCAATATTCTGGTAATACAGGAATCACACAAACAGGTTTGGCTAACCCTAATCTTAAGTGGGAAGAGTTGACTCAAACCAATATAGGATTGGACATCAACATGTTCAATAATGCATTTGGTTTGACCATAGATTATTACAATAAAGAGACATCCGACATTTTATTAAGAGCGAATACACCTTTAAGTACTGGATTGAATCCTTCCTTTGTGAATGTGGGTGATGTTACCAATACAGGTGTTGAAGTATTTCATTCTTGTTATATCCAGCTCCCAAAGAGATGTTCCATTTGAAATCTTCG
>JBCBCD010001144.1:0-2459 GCA_038530915.1 Bacteroidota bacterium | reverse complement strand
TTATATTTACTCAGTTGCTTAGCTCGCTAAACGCCTTCGAAAATATTTTGCTAGAGCTATAAAGTGTTGATCTTCAGTGCATGATAAATTTTAAACATACTCTTAGATAATACAACGAATTGTAATTATTCTTTATTTCAAAATATAGTGCTTTGAAAAATTTCAACCATTTACTTTGGGGTTTAGTTTTGAGTGTCGTGGTAGCATCTTGTGTTACCCAAAAGAAGAAAGATGATGTTTCTTTCATGGCCAAGGTATATCACAATACAACTGCTCGTTACAATGGATACTTTAATGCCAATGAATTGATTAAGGAAACCATCCTGAGGATGGATGAGCAATATCAAGATGATTATGATGGTTTATTATCCATGTATCCATATGTGGAAACCAAGAATGCCAATGCTGTCGCTCCGGATATGGATAAAGCCATAGAAAAAGTAACAGTGGTTGTATCTCTTCATCCTCAAAGCCATTGGGTAGATGATTGTTATCTGTTGGCCGGAAAAGCACAATATCTTAAGCAAGATTATGAAGCAGCTGAGAAGACACTGCGTTATATGGTCAATGAATTCAACCCTGCTCTAAAATCAGATGGATATAAATTAAGAGCCTCTTCAGCCAAGGTAGAAGCTCAAAAAGCAAAGAACAGCTCCCGTGCCTCCAGTCGACAAAAAGCTAAGGAAAGAGCCAAAGCGAATAAGCAGAAAAGAAAAGAATTAAAGAAAAAGTCTAAGGTTCGAAAAAAGTACTCTGAAGCAGTACGTAAAGCAAGAAAAAAAGGAAAGACTCCACCAGAAAAGCCAGCTATTTTGCGTACTGGTGAAGAAGGTTATGAAGGAAAAACAGCAGAAGAAATCCGTGCAGACTTGGAACGTGAAGCACGTGAAAAAGCGGAAGCTAACGAATCAGATAATTACTTTTTAAAGCATCGTCCCTGTTATCAGGAAGGAGTTCTTTGGTTGGCCAGAACTTTAATTGAAAGAGACAATTACGAAGGCGCTTTGAGGTATTTGGAAGAATTGGATGGAGAACCTAAAACATTCAATGACATTCAGGCTGAGATACCAGCGATCAGAGCCTATATGTACGTAAAGCGTGAAGAATACGAATTGGCGGTAAATCCTTTGATTGAAGCCATCACTTTAGCAACAAAAAAAGAAGTTAAAGCCAGGTATTCTTTCATTTTAGGCCAGTTATACCAAAAAATGGATAGAAATTCAGAGGCAGTTATCGCTTTTGAAGATGTGCTGAAATATACCAATAATTATGACATGGAGTTCAGTAGCAAACTCAATATTGCTACTAATGGATGGTCTTCTGGTACCGGAAGTTCAGAGCAAGCAAAAAGTGCCATCAATAAATTATTGAAAGATGAACGCAATGTTGACTATAAAGATAGATTGTACTTTGCACTAGCTAATATTGCTTTTGACAATAATGATAGAGAAGAGGGGATTAAGAACTTGAGGTTGTCGATTCAAAGCAGTGTTCAAAACAAAAAGCAAAAAGCGGAGGCTTATTTAATGTTGGCAGAATTATTCATTGAAGAAGAAGACTATCTGAATGCGAGTTATTACTACGATAGTACGCTTACCGTTTTACCCAAAGAAGATGAGCGTTATGCAGAAGTAAAAACATTGAGTGAAAACTTATCAGAAATTGCACAAAATATTGAAACCATCGCCCTACAAGACAGCTTGTTGAGACTGGCTGGTCTGAGTGAAGAAGAACTTAAAGAGGTAGCCAATGCTATTGCCGTAAAAAGGGCACAGGAAAGAATTGAAAGTCTACAGAATAATGCAACAAATAAACAAGCTGTAAATACCAATCGAACAACCTTAAATCGAAATCCACTTCAACAAAACGAAAGTACTTTCTTCGCCTATGATGACAAAGCAGTAAAACGAGGGGTTCGAGATTTTCAACGTATTTGGGGTGACCGAAAACTTGAAGACAACTGGCGTAGAAGTGAACAAGTTTCAGAGTTTAAAGAAATAAAAGCGGCAGAAGAAGTTGACTTGGCCAATGTGAATTTGAGTGAGGATGAGATAAAAGATATTCTCAAAGACGTTCCGTTAACAGATCAGGCTAAGCTTTCTTCACAATTAAAGATTCAGGAAGCCCTTTTCAATTTGGGTAAATTGTATAGAGATAAGTTGCAAAATGCTGATAAAGCGATAGAATCTCTTGAGACTTTAGTCACTCGTTATCCTACTACTTCCTTTTTGCTAGACTCTTGGTATTATTTGCATTTGTCTTACCTTGAGAAGGGGGACAATGCCAAAGCTAAGGAATATGCGGATAAAATAATTGCAAAATATCCTACCAGCACATATGCCAAAGTAATTCAGGATCCAAACTACCTACAGCAATTGCAAGACGAGAAAATGCAGTTGGATATTTACTACGACCAGGCTTATGAAACCTTTGAGCAAGGTGAGTATGAAAAAGCTCAT
>JBCBCD010001143.1:0-2460 GCA_038530915.1 Bacteroidota bacterium | reverse complement strand
GTAAGTATTTGGTTGTTAGTGTTATAAGTGATATTGTTAAACTTTATTAACGATTTTTGTCAATTGATCCTACAGAAAAGCATACAGGAAGTATTAGAGACTGCCCGCATAGAAGATGTAGTGGGAGATTTTGTTAATCTAAAGAGGAGAGGGGTTAACCTTATTGGATTATGTCCTTTTCATACGGAAAAAACACCTTCTTTTACTGTTTCGCCTTCAAAGAACATTTGTAAATGTTTTGGATGTGGAGAAGGAGGGAATCCGGTTCAATTCATTATGTCTCATGAAAACATGACATTTCCTGAGGCTATTAGATATTTAGCAAAAAAGTATGGCATTCAGTTGGAAGAGACAGTGGCTTCTCCTGAAGTAATACAAGCACAACAAAGGCAAGACAGTTTGTACATCATCAATCAGTTTGCAGCTGAGTATTATCAAGATCATTTACTTAATACCGATAGAGGGAAAAATATAGCGCTTACTTACTTTAAAGAAAGAGGATTTCGCGAAGAAGTTATTAAAGCCTTTGGCTTAGGCTATGCGCCAAATGGAGGAAAAGAATTTACTATTGAAGCTGACAAGAAAGGTTACAATACTGACTTACTGAAAGAGTTAGGCCTGACTGCAAGAAGTGGTTATGACTTTTTTAGAGACAGGGTGATGTTTCCTATTTACAATCTTTCCGGTAAAGTGATTGGTTTTGGTGGCAGGATACTCAAGAAGAAGGCAAAGGCACCTAAATACATCAACTCACCTGAAACAGAAATATACAACAAAAGTAAGGTCCTTTATGGTGCTTACCAAGCAAAGAAAGCCATCCGTAAGGAAGATGAATGTATACTGGTAGAAGGATATACGGATGTCATTTCTCTACATCAGGCAGGTGTTCAAAATGTAGTGGCTTCTTCAGGTACTTCTCTGACTCCTGGTCAGGTTCAATTGATTAAGAGGTACACTCCAAATATTAAGATCTTATACGATGGCGATAGTGCAGGAATAAAGGCAGCATTAAGAGGCCTTGATATTGTACTGGAACAAGATATGAACGTAAAAGTCGTGATTTTACCAGAAGGAGAAGATCCCGATTCTTATGTTCAAAAGGTTGGAGCAGGAGACCTTAAGTTGTACCTCAAAGAAAAGGAACAAGATTTTATCCTCTTCAAATCAAGCTTACTAAATGAGGATGCTGGCAATGATCCAGTAAAGAGAACTCAAATGATCAGAGATGTGGTAGGTAGTATTGCCAAAGTACCCGATCCAATCAAAAGATCCTTATATGTAAGAGAATGTGCGAGAGTATTAGATGTCGAAGAGCAACTATTGATCAATGAAACCAATAAGCTGATTGGTCAAAACTACCGCAAGAAGCAACAGCAAAAAGAAGTTGATCAATTACCAAATCCCACAGCAGTAAAAGAAAGTGGCGATTTAGTCAGCCATCAAGCCAAGGCAGAACCAAAAAGTAGTGGTGATGAATTTCAAGAGAAAGATATCGTAAGAATTATTATTCAATTCGCGGATAAGATTTTTGATCAGGAGGAAAAGATTACTGTGGCAGAATTTTTGTTACACAATATAGAAGATGTCATTGATGACTTTGATCATAAATTATATCAATCTATTATTCAGGAAGCCTTTGAGAAAATCAAAAGAGGGAAAAAATTGACTTCTGATTATTTCATCAGCCATAAAGAAGCAAACATCCGTAAATTGGCGTTAGACCTCATCAGTGACGAATATGAATATTCAGAAAATTGGGAAAAACGTTGGGAGATTTACTTGAACACCCAAAAAATGCCGGATGAAAATTTTCAAAAAGATAGTCAGAATGCATTAAAGCGATTTCGATTGAAAAAGATCATTAGGAAGTGCCAACAAAATCAGGAGAAAATCAAAGAATTGGGGAAACAAGGAAAAATGGATGAGTTGATGTTACATATGCGCTTACAACAAAAACTACTGGATATGAGGAACGAGTTGGCGAATGAGTTGGGAACTGTTGTTTTATAAAATGTGGTGATATGGCGAAATGGTGATGTGTGATTATCACCACATCACCACATCACCATTTCACTATATATTGCGATTCAAGCAATTCAAGTCTTCAAAGGCTTTCATCAAGCGTTTTTTGAAAGTACCTTCTCCTTCTCTCAACCACTTACGAGGATCGTAAAATTTCTTGTTGGGTTTATCATCACCTTCAGGATTACCAATCTGAGTTTGCATATAGCCGCGTTTAGCTTCATAATAATCGCGTACACCTAACCAGAAGGCCCATTGAAGGTCAGTATCTATATTCATTTTTACGGCACCATATTCGATTGCTTCTCTAATTTCTTCTTGTGAAGAACCAGAACCGCCGTGGAATACGAAGTTGATAGGCTGTGTTTTAGCAGTGCCAAACTTTTGGTAACGTACATGGCGTTTATAAGCCTGGTAATGTGAAGCTTTCACCCATTA
>JBCBCD010001142.1:1912-2464 GCA_038530915.1 Bacteroidota bacterium | reverse complement strand
AGACGGTAGAGATCGTCCGGTTTCGGATATTAAGATGACTGTTAAAGTTATTAAATAAAAGATTATTAGTTTAGATGTATAGAAGTTTAGGCAAAAATGAAACACCTAAACGTCTAAGCTTCTATACTAAATATACAAGTATGAAAGAACATGTTTTAGGCATTGATGTAGGAGCTACAGGTATAAAAGGTGCTATAATTGATGTGAATACCGGAAAACTTGTCACTGAAAGAGTAAAATTTGATACTCCTCACCCTGCTACTCCAGAAGCCATGTCAGGACCAGTTAAAAGTATTGTGAAAGAATTAGATTGGGATGGTTTGATTGGTTGTGGATTTCCTGCAATTGTAAAAAATGGCAAGAGTATGACGGCTTCCAATATTGATATCGCCTGGATAGGTACTAGTATAGAAAAGGTATTTAAAAAAGCGACTGGATTAGATGTAGTAGCTATTAACGATGCAGATGCCGCTGGTTTGGCCGAAGCTTATTTTGGTGCAGGGAAAGATGTGGATGGTGCTGTATTATTGATTACTATAGGTACTGGTATTG
>JBCBCD010001142.1:0-1902 GCA_038530915.1 Bacteroidota bacterium | reverse complement strand
CGGTGATATTGATATCACCGTGAAAATGAGCGTGCCCAAATTCAGTATTTGGTATAATTTGGCCATTATAAATAAAGGCAGTGCCAATACCAGTACCTATAGTAATCAATAATACAGCACCATCCACATCTTTCCCTGTGATATTGCTGAGAAATATGTATCCAATAGTGCAAGAAAGCGACATGATCTTGACTGGGAAGAATGGGGGAAAAGATTTAATGAATACCTACTCTATATGGATAGGCTTTTATCTCCCGATCTTATTGTTTTAGGTGGCGGAATTAGCAAACGTTTTGATCAGTACAAAAAATACTTTTCGATTGATACTGAAGTTAAACCAGCAAACATGTTGAACAATGCCGGCATGATTGGCGCCGCTTGGTATGCCAAAAATAAAAGATTCAAATAGCTTAAACTACGCCATCTGTTCCACTTAATGAAATTCAGTGTAAGATATATCACGCAAGCACCCTAGATAATAACTTGGTGCTAAATGATAGCCTAACAGCATAACAAACGTAGGAACCTTAGTGGGAAATTCTGCTAAGTGGCTATTGAATTGATTGTATCGTTTCAATTTTTTTTGCCGACTACACCGCATTAGCAATGGTCAACAGTACTTCTGAGTCATTTTCGAGTGATTCATTGAAGACAAACAGTGTTGAATGCTCTTCAAAATCTTCTTCTAAAGCTTCCTTCAACCAATATAATCCTTCTTTTCGCTGACCGAGTGAAAAGAGACAGGCAACCTTAGCAAATAAGATTTTTGCATTGTCAATGATCAATTCTGCTTCTTGAAGTACATCTATTGCTTCTTCTCCATGTCCAATTTGTGTGAGGAAAGCAGCATAGTTTAACCAACACAATTCTTCATCCGGATTGATAGCTAAAGCTTCTAAATATAAATTAGCAGCTCTGTCATAGTCCTCGATGTGATGATACACTTTAGCTAGTTCTATGAAATAGTCCTCTCTTTCAGATTCTATTTCAATTGCTCTATTCATATAGCGAATGGCTTGTTCATAAGCATATACATTAGAGTAACTCAACCCTAGGTTGAATAGAACTTCATCGTCAAAAGGCTCTAAGCTCAAGGCTGTTGATAAAACTTCTATAGCTTCTGCCCATTGTCCAAGTGCTTGCAAGGACAATGCTTGAAACTTTAGTATTTCAGCATCGTCACTAAATTGGTTGCGAAACTCGATGCAACAATCTACCACAGCATGAAATTGCCTTAATTCTAATGCAAGCTGTGCAAAATCTTTATAGGCGTTTTCAAAACCAGGTTGTATGATATAAGTATATTCGTAAGCCTCAATGGCTTTTTTGTATTCATTTACATAAGATAGTGCATGGCCATAATAGTACCAGGCTAAATGAGAATACGGATCTATATCTATAAGCTGAGCAAAATTTCTTACAGCAAGCGAATATTGCTTATTGCGTTCCAACGAATTCCAATACAGCTCTAATGCTTCTTCATTCCTTGGATCCAATTGCAGCGCTTCGAAAAGTGCTTCCTGTGCAAAAGGTTCATTGGAGTTGTGCTTGTGAAGCTTCCCTTCCAGTAAATAGGCCGTGCTGAGTGTTTGTTTTGATCGAAGTTCTGATTTAGCGATTTCTATCAATACTTGAGCTTCGTAATGTGCTCCATTCAAAATCAGAATCTCAATCCTGAGGAACTGGATCTCATAGGCACCTGGAGACAACATATTGGCATTGTCCAGCATCTCTAATGCTTCGTCAAACTTTGAAAGTTGAATCAATAATTGTGCCTTGCGCAAATAAAATTCCACGGTATAATTGTAATTATTTATTGCCTGATCTACAGCTTCCAGTGCTCTGTCAATAAAGTCCTCATTGGTGTAATAATCGATCAATAACAAGTAAGCTTCTTCATTC
>JBCBCD010001141.1:0-2466 GCA_038530915.1 Bacteroidota bacterium | reverse complement strand
GATTCGGTCTTTAAACACATTAGCAACCAAGGTTTAAAACACACTCGTTATTTGGACTAAAAGGTATCCCCTTGTGTCTTAGCCATCAAGGGCAAAGGCTTATTTTTTGCTTTTCCAGCGCAACTTTTTCCCTTAAACTTTCAAAACTTCACTCAACGTTCGATATATTTCGTGGTTGTAGCACATTTTTCAAATTCCTGAAAATTCAAATTTGAAGACTTTACCGATTAAGGATAAAAACCGAATTCGCATAATTGATGCTATAAGAGGCATAGCGATTTTGGGAATTTTATTGATGAACGTCTATGTAGGAGGCCAATATTGGGATGAAAACTATTTTCAAGAACTCATTAGCGATTACTCTAGTGCAGATTTTATATCCACAATTTTTGTTCAGAGTTTGTTTGAAGGTAAAATGAGGGCACTATTCTGTATGTTGTTCGGTGCCGGAATTTTATTGTTTCTAAAAAACAAAGAAGAACAAGGAATAGCGGGCTTGAAAAAATTACATTTTAGTAGAATGTTTTGGCTAGCTGCATTTGGACTCTTGAATGGTTATATCCTGTTATTTAAATATGATATTCTTTTTATGTATGCCATTGCAGGTATGATTTTATTCTTTCTCAAGAATTTGAAAATCAAGTATAAACTTCTGGCAATGCCTTTAGTGATTTTAATTGGGCTTGTTAATAGTACTTTGGACTATTTGGAGGAGCGAAATCAATACTTTGAAAATATAGCAGCAGATAGTGCTATTTTGGCCACATCAGGAAAGAATCAATCAGAAACGGATACGAGGTTGAAAAGAGAAGAATATCTAATGAAGGGAGGGTATATCGATATTGCAAAAGCCATTTACCCTAAAGTTTATAAAGGACAAACCAAAGAATTCATAAGCAGAATTACGGATAACTTACCCTTAATGCTTTTAGGCATGGCCTTATTTCAATTGGGATTTTTCACAAACGGATGGAAAAAGAACAATTATAAAAAAACGGTTATCATAGGTTACTTAATAGGAGTTCCTCTTGTAATTTATGATTGGTTTTTTTTTTTAGAAATTCAAAATCGCGAATCGGCTAGAAATGCAATGTTTGAAAATCACTCTATAGACCTATCTTTTTTGGTTTATCATTTACAGCGAATAATACTGGCATTGGCCCATGTTCCCTAATTACTTTAATTTATCAAAAAGGCTGGTTTAGAGGTCTTTTCGGACGACTTGAGGCTGTTGGACAAATGGCTCTCACAAATTATCTAATGCAATCCATATTTCTCGCTCTTATCTTTTATGGTTTTGGATTGAATTTATATAATAATCTAAGTTACCATCAGCTGTATTTTGTAGTTATAATTATTTGGATTGTTCAGCTTTGGTATAGCCCAATATGGTTAAGACATTTTAGGTTTGGCCCTTTTGAGTGGCTATGGAGAAGTTTAACATATGGGAAAAAGCAAAAGATTAAAAGAAACAACGTGCTTCAGTAATATGTGATGTGGCTCATCATGGCTGAATTCACCATCGGATTTATTACAATTTGTAATCTTTTGGTAGTAGCGGAAAATCCGCTTTGATTTTTAGCAAGGGCCATTTAAAACCCAATATGTGCACTTATTTTTCCTTTTCTATTAATCCAAATACCCTCCATCAAAACCATCTCTGTAATTCTCGATGAAGTCATGAATATATTTCTTTGATTTATCCGCAGTAGGGAAAACCAAATAATGCGTTCGTTTGATGCCCTGCATACTGATGGGTTTGAACACCAAATCACTTGAAAGTTTAAAGGATTGCAAAGCCCATTTCGGTAAGCACAGGACACCCATATTGGCAGAAACCATTTCCAAAGCCACTTCGGTTAATGGAACTGCTGAAATCTTGAGTGGTGTGATTTTATTTGGCTTTAAAAAGCGTTCGTAAACGGATACCGTCTCCAAGGGGAAAGAATGGATAATGAGATGAAGTTGGGCGAAATCATTCAGGTCAATATACTCCTTTTTGTATAACGGATTTTCATTGTGCATGAGCGCGAAGATTTCGTCTTCATACACGGCTTGGCTAGACAAGGCTACGTTGTTCGGCTTTGACGTGGTTATCGCAATGTCAATTTCGTTGGATAGTATTTTGGATATGGGTTGATGTGTAGCTTCCAGATTTAAATCAATTTGTATTTCGGGATACAACAACCCCATTTTCTGAATAAAAGCGGAAAGGCCTTGGTAAAAACTATAACACTCCGTACTTACTTTGATAGTGCCCGAAGAACCTGTTCGTATCTGCTTGATATTGTGAAAGCCCTTGGCAATACTATTCAGGATTTCATTTCCTACTTTATACAATTCTTTACCTTCTTCGGTTAATTCCCAGCGGTTCCGGGTCCTGAGAAAAACTTTAAAACCGAGTCGCTCTTCCAAATATTTCAGTTGATGGCTCAAGGCTGATTGTGTCAGGAATAGCTTTTCAGC
>JBCBCD010001140.1:0-2466 GCA_038530915.1 Bacteroidota bacterium | reverse complement strand
AATTACAGCTACTGCTGTAGTGGAATTTCATAATCAAGATCAATCGCCTTCCAGGAATTTCCATTTAGTTCCAATTCATGGCCACCATTAATCAGTTGGAAAGTACCTTTGTCTTGTGCACCACCAAAAGAGATAACCGGATACTGATTGAAATCAAGAGCTGTACAATTGCCTCCACCTCCAGGATTACCTGGGTCGTCAGCGCAAATTTCACGCTCTAAAACAGAATCAAATGAACCTCCGTTTAGAATGACTGCACCTTGATTGTTTTTGATCTGGATGGCACCATTTCCATACTGGCAACAAATACCATCTCCGTAATCATCCAATAATCTAAATGTACTACATCCCTGAGGAAGACAGAATGTATCTCTAATTACAGAGCCACCGGTTTTATCCTGATAAGGTCCCCCCTCATATAAAGTTTGACCATTAGATCCAACCACTTCCCAACTCACTTCACTACCGAAGTTATCAAGGGTAAGTGCCATGGTATAAATTTCTCCATCACATTCAGAAGGCTCAACGGTACCCAAACAGAAATCTTTCTTTTCAGAAGTACCATAGCTACCACCTGATGCCAGAATATTACCATTTTTATCTGTTACTCTATAGCTACCACTACCATAAGCACAACAGATACCATCACCATAAGCATCAAAAATAGTGAAAGAGTAACAACCTTCGGGTACACAAATGGCGTCTGTCACAGTAGATCCAAGTGCGCCATCTGCATAAGGACCTCCTTGTTGCAATACGTTACCAGCAGCATCTGTAAATTGCCAAGTAACTTCAGAACCATAATTATCCAAAGTAATGGATACCGTAACTTCTTCATCATTACAATCAGGTGATGGAGGAGGAGCACTACAAGTTTGCAGACAAGACGCAGCGGCCACCCTGCTCCTCATTACATTACCTGGTTGAGGGCCAAAACCACGGCTAAAATTGATTCCTGTAGCATTCAAGTGACAGTAAGACATTACTGTACCACCTCCACTAGGTGCACTTGGTACTGCACAATTTCCTTCAGTAAACCCCGGACAACC
The DNA here is from genome assembly GCA_038530915.1 of Bacteroidota bacterium. Lineage (GTDB taxonomy): Bacteria > Bacteroidota > Bacteroidia > Chitinophagales > Saprospiraceae > JANQPA01. The sequence continues at coordinate 1,417 of JBCBCD010001140.1, read as the reverse complement.
ATCTATGGCAGTATTATTCCCATTCCATGCACAAGCATGCGTATGGTAAGACCCCAATAAGTGTCCCAGCTCATGTGCAACGACCATTACTGTAAATGAGTAGTTCGGAAAAGTATTATAGTTGGATCCGATACTAGAGAAGCTCATTTTTAAACTTGTAGAACTTCTACACAAACCATTTACTACGGCTATCCCTCCAGATGCCCTGTAAGAAAGCAATTGTGCCAAATCACCATTGAAACTAGATCTGACAGATTGGAATTGGTTGAGCATGGCAGAAGAAGTAGTTCCGGTATATGGACTTGGTGAATTCCAAATGAATAATTCAGATATTTTCACATTAATATTTTCATTAGAATATAGGGTTGCGACTTGATTGAACAAGCCAGTAATGTAATTGGTAACACCATCAGTACCACCTTTATCCTGGTAAATGTCGTAATCGACTTCAAAATAAATGCCCACGCATTTATCATTTAGGCCCAATTGGGCTGTTTCTACCAAATCAAGTACATTGTAATCGGGCCCTTCATCAGGCGTTTGGCAACTAAAAGTATCACCTCCTCCAATTAAAGCAGATTGTTCGTATAGGACATGACTTGAAGTTGTCAAGGCATTTTCTACTCGATCCAATTGCATGTTACCCAAGGAGGGGTCGCTAATCATGCCAGATACGCGATCATCAAAAACGCTGATTGATACAACAGAATTAGGTCGGTCTGCAACAATTCCTTGATAATATACACCAAGATCAGACAAATCTTTGACCTCTCCATTGCTCATACGAATTTTAGCTCCTTCCTGGAAAATATCCAATCGAACCAATTCCAACTGGATGGTTTCACCTGAATTCCGAGGAAGTGCAAAAGTAAGGCTATCCGGCGATGCATTTCGAAGTGTATTTACATCTTCACTGCGCAGTAACATTAAGTCATACGTCTGAAGCTCTTGTGAAATGGCTTCTGTTCCAAGTGGTAATTCACTAATCGTCTCGAATAATTGATATGCTTGATATCCCTTATCAGTAGTTCTAGACTTTTCAGTTTGGGTGCGTCCAATAGCACCTCTGGTACTTTGTGCAAAAGTAAAATTTGTAGCGAGTAGTACAACTAACAGTAGCAAGTAGGTTCTCATGTGTAAAGTAAATTTATAATTATCAATAGCTAATACAGTTTCCCGTTGGTAATAGCATAGGTTGTCCCATTCTGATCATGAGCAAATTCACAATCAGTGCAATAATTGATTAGTATAAGTGGATACTGTAGATTGTGCTAATGAATAGTTTTCATCAACTGTGCATGTTCAATGTAGGATAAGAAGTAGTTGCTAAAAGGGAGGTATTGATTTTAAACAATCAATTGCAACTTAGAGTATGTTTAAATTTCTAACTTCTGAAAACCAATGTTTTATGAACCTA
>JBCBCD010001139.1:0-2470 GCA_038530915.1 Bacteroidota bacterium | reverse complement strand
TCAAGTGACATTTCTAATATTTTGAGAGGTGAAGAAGCGGTTGCTTATATCGAAGCTGAACTTTCTTCAGTGGTTAATTTGATCAATACTGATTTGGGACCTGGTCGATTGACTCAGCCTGCAGTTTGGGCATTGTTGGCAAGGTTGCACCTGAATGCTGCCGTATACCGTGATCCTTATGGTACACCTAGTTTTACGGATGCTGATATGAATAAGGTGATCGAGTATACTGATAACATCATCAACTCGGGTCAGTATAATTTTTCTGCTGAGTATTTTGAGCTTTTCAACGATGGAAACAACTCCAACCCTGAAATCATCTGGTCATTGGATCAAAGAGGTGTTTTGAGAAGAGAACATAGCCGTTGGGCTTATTGGTCAGTTGCGGGATCTATGTTCCCAAGGCCTGAGTTTCCAAGTGCAGATGGTACGGATGGTCCTGCATTTACATCCGATTTCATCCAAACATGGATGGATGCTTATGATGAAGATCCGGCAGAAGTAGATGCAAGGTTTTATCAGCAGAATGCAATGGTGCCAGAAGAAATTCAGGATTTGACAGGTTTATCTCCTTTGAATGATCAAGATAACTTCTACTGTATCAATGATATTGAATTTGAAATGGATAGAGGTGTTCTTAGAGGCAACCTATGGGGACCAAGAAAAGGTTCTGATGGAGCATTTTTAAGATGTGATGATGGTGATGTGAAAATATTTCCGGTATTGCAAAGAAAAGGGAATGGCCCTGATAGAGATACTGGTTATGTATTCCACACTTTGGAGGTAGACTTTACCAACGAAGGTAGATTGCACAATAAAGGCTACAGATGTGCGAAGTACCAGTTTAGCCGTACTTCACCAAATGGCAACAACTTCAGTAGCGTTGATTTAGTTATGATTCGCTTGGCAGAAGTTTACTTAATGCGTGCAGAAGCTAAATTGAGATTGGGTGATAATGCTGGAGCTTTGGCTGATGTAAATGCAGTAAGAGCTTCAAGAACTGCTCGTCCTCAACAAACTCCGCCGGCATTGACGGAAATTAATTTGGATATCCTATTCAATGAGCGTGGTTTCGAATTGTACTGGGAAGGATTTAGAAGAGGAGACCAAATTCGTTTTGGCAAGTACGAAGATGCCTGGACAGAAAAGACGAGTACAGATGTGTCTAAAAGATTGTTCCCAATCCCTCAAAGTGCCATTGATGGTGCGTCAAATGTTGAAGGATTTTTGATACAAAATCAAGGATACTAGTAAATACTTTTGTCACGAACCACAAGGGAAAGTTTTGTTTGATGTAAAAAAAGCCAGGAAACGCATTGCGTTTCCTGACTTTTTTTACATTAAACAACATATTATTGGCTGGTGAAAAAGTACAAAGGACTTTTGAGACAGCTCCTTTTTTTATTTTACAAAAATGAAAAGATTAGTAAAGGTATTAGGATGGTTCTTTTTGATTGTGATAGCTGGAACTTGGTTCTACACCAATTCACTTATTGGAGTGGATAAGCAAGTGAAAAATTATTATCGAGTTCTAAAAAAAGAAATAAAAGAGGTAGGGTATAAGCCTAGTGTGTTTGTTATAAGTGGGCGAAGGTGGAAATGGGATAATGATTTGCTATCAAAATTTGGCGGAGCAGCTAAAAATAGCAGGCATAAGTTAGGTGAAGCGATAGACATCATTGTATTGGATATCAATCAAGATGGAAAATCAGATGCCAGAGATGTTGATATCGTTTACGAAATATTAGATAGACAGATCATTAAAGACAAAGGTGGGCTTGGCACTTATAAAAATGAAAACGGTTTTTTTAATCGCCAGATGGTTCACTTTGATTGTAGGGGTTACAAGGCCAGATGGCATCGATAAATGTTGAAAGAATAAAAACTACTTTAATTTATGAACTTTAGATTTTTTGGCTTATTCATTGTGTTTTTGATTCTAATTTTAACAACTGCTTGTGAAGAAGAGGAAGGAATAGATCAGCCAGAAGGTATTATTACTTTTGGCATCAGACATGACAAATCACTTTCTGAATATGAAGCAATAGCAGCTAGCAATAATCCAAATCGACCAGATTTTAATACAGTTGTTGCCTTTAGCTATAGTTTAGATGGAAGTCAGAATGAAGAATTCATTGCTTCTGGTACTTTGATCAATGAAGAATGGATTTTAACAGCTGGTCATAATTTTTATGATGCAGAAGAACAAAATAGTCCTGCCCCGGCATCTGGCATTACTGTAAAGGTTGGTAATGATCCCAATAATCCTGATCAGACTTATGAGGTTGCTGAAATTGTATATCATCCCACCTGGCTGGCCAATCAGCAAGATTATGAAGATGCAAACGACCTTTGTCTAGTCAAGTTATCGACTCCTGTTACAAATTTGATACCCACTCCACTACATACTACTAAGTCAGAAATTCTAGGAACCGATATCTGGTTTTGTGGATTTGGAGATTACTCTAGT
>JBCBCD010001138.1:0-2480 GCA_038530915.1 Bacteroidota bacterium | reverse complement strand
GGTAAGATCTCTTACTCTTGTAGTGACGGTCTTTAGCTCTACACTTTCAATTTGCATGGCTTGTGTTTCTTGCGAACGCGCCATACTTTGAGCTTTAACCACCACCTCTTGCAAATTCTTTTGATCTTCTTCTAACTGGAAGTTCAGATTTAAATCTTGCCCTTTCGAAAGGGTAATTTGTTTTTCGGTTGTAACTGCTCCCAGGTAAGAAACTTGAATGGTATAAGTAGCCGGAGGTACATTCTTAATTTCATACTTTCCATCCTCTTCAGCTACTGCGTTAAACTTAGTATCCAGTAAGATAATTAAGGCTCCGGTAGCATCAGTTCCATCATTCATTTGGACGTTTCCAGATACACTACCCCTTTGACTCAAGCCCATTGTTGTAATGAACATGAGTAGTATTATGTTTAGAGTTGGCTGTTTCACAATAATCTTTAATTAGATTAATTTTAAACAGTGGCAAAATTAAAGGCTAGTGTGAATTATTCTAGAAAATGGAATTGCATTTTAGCTACTTACCTAATTATTAATAATAAGTAGGATTAAGAGTGAAATTATTAGGTAATATGACAATCATAAAATATTAACCACAATTAGGTATTACGCTAATTATGGCTATTTGCTTCTACTCAATCTAAGTACTTCTGATATCCCAAAACAATAGGAGTGGCAATAATTTCTGGTACATCAGGATCACCGTAATAATTCCATATTACTTTTTGAGGGTGTGTCATCTTGAATAATGGCTCCAGGTTGCCTTGAGTAAAACCGTGGTAGACTTCTTCTAAAGCTTGTAGGTTGGCTGTTTTTGCGTGCATAATCATCTAGTTTTTAAGCTGTTAATGAATTCAATGGTAAGATAAGTAGGCCATAGATATCATGCTTATAACTTAAGTGAAGGGCAAGATTCTTAAGTAAACAGCCAGAAATGTAAGTATAGACTTCTTACAATTGAATGTTAGAACCCTACACTTAATGTAGTTGGTAGATTCTAAACCTCCTTTCATTGATTCCATATCCTTCCAAACAACCCTTTCGAATAACAGCGCACCATCCTCAGGGTAATTGAAATCAACACTAAAATCATTCTATGCGAATTTATACCTCTACTACCTTTATTGTCGTATTGCTCTTGCTGATGGCCAATATGGCGCAAGCGCAAGATGCAACGAACAAAAAGATCAAGTTCAGTTATGTGAATAAGCCTTTACACCTGGTTTTGTTGGATTTGAAAATCAATGAAAGATTGAATTTCCAGTATGAAAAAAGCGAATTGGAAGGGATAAGAATATCAAAATCTGTCACTCGAATGCCATTATCAGAAGCCATGAAAGAATTATTGGCCGGAACGGGGCTGACATTTGAGATCAAGCCACCCAATCAAATCAAAGTATTCAAGGCAGACATTCAAGAACAAACCAAAGTTGAAGTTTCTGTACATCAACCTCAAGCTTTTGATATCACCGTATCTGGTATCGTCAAAGATGCACAAACCGGCGAAACACTCCCCTTTGCCAATGTTTCCATTTTTGGTACAGTTAGTGGTTCAGAGACCAATGTAGATGGCTATTTTACCTTATTCAATGTACCAACGGATACGACTATTCTGAAAGTGAGTTATATCGGCTATAGCTCTCAGTTTTTTCGATTAGAACCTGATATGAATTTTGAAAACTTACTGATAAAATTGTCACCAGGCGGTGAGTTTTTACAAGAAGTAGTTGTTGAAGCCAATCGGCAGGAGCAGTTGATAAAAGTATCTTCGGGTGTGAGTAAAATCGCTGTTGCTCCTGCCCAATTGACCTCTCTACCGAGTATTGGCGAAAAGGATATTTTCCGTTCCTTACAATTACTTCCGGGGGTAAGCGGCTCCAATGAAAGTTCTTCCGGCTTATTTGTAAGAGGAGGGACACCCGATCAAAACCTTGTCCTTTTTGATGGATTCACGGTTTATCATGTAGACCATTTATTTGGATTTTTCAGTGCATTCAATTCCAATGCCATCAAGGACGTACAATTGTACAAAGGAGGATTTGAGGCAAAATATGGTGGCCGATTGTCCAGTGTAGTAGACATCACTGGTAAAGATGGCAACTCTGAGCAGGTCAATACAGGTGTTGGAATCAGCCCACTGAGTGTAAATGGCTTTTTTGAAGCTCCTTTTGCCGGTGGAAAAGGTACCGTATTACTAACTGGCAGGAGATCATTCCAAAGTAGCTTTTACAACAACCTGCTTGAGTTTTCAGATGGCGATGCCGATACCGGCACCAATGAGGGAGAGACTGAAACGCAACAAACACCTTTTGCTCGAAGAGGTCAAGCCAATACAGAGCCCAATTCCTGGTTTTATGATCTTAATGGAAAGGCTACTTTTCGATTGGAAAAAGATATTTTTTCCCTTAGTTTTTATGGTGGAAAAGACAATCTGGACAATAGCAGATTCACCGATCAAAATAGCTTTGGTGGTGGATTTGGTG
>JBCBCD010001137.1:0-2481 GCA_038530915.1 Bacteroidota bacterium | reverse complement strand
TGAACAATATCAAATGTGGAAAAAAGACTTACAGACTAATCAAGGTGATGATCCTAAAGAGCAAGAAGCTTTGGCCCGCCGTTTTGGTCGCATTTTGGGATATGGAACACAAGGGGTGAATGAGTTATTAAGCCAAAATACTGATTTCAATACGCTTTCTTCTTACACAGTCAAACAGCAACTTACTCACTTGTATTATGCAAATGTCCAGGAAGCAATAGACTTTTATGAGCAAACAATAGGCCTCAACAAACTGGATTCCAATCAATTTCAGATTAGTCAGGATGCTTCTATTGTTTTGCATTCTCATGATGAAGCACATCCTGAAGGACAAACCAAATCCACTGCCATTGCTTTATTGACCGATCAATTACCGCAGTGGTACCTATTTGTCCAACAACAAGGCGTCCCTATAAAATATACTTACAAACCCAGAGATGGTGGTCCACATGATGGATTTGTAGCCATTGATCCAGGTGGGTATCTTTTAGAATTTGAACAATTCAAACAACATCCGGAGAATGAATTTTTCATGACCATCCTTCCTAATGCTCCTCGAATTGCTACTCATTTTGAAGAGCTCAATTTTTATGGTTCTATCACCTGGACGTATCACAAAGACATGCTAAAAATGCAGCAATTCTATGAAGAAGCATTGGGTTTTCAAATGGTGGCTGATCAGGGTTGGACAAAAATATATCAAACCTCCCCTACCGGCTTTATTGGTTTGGTCGATGAATGTCGTGGGATGGAAGATTATGCGGATACTAAAGCAATAGAATTGGAATGGAAGATTTCAAATCTAGACAACTTTGATCAATATGCGACACAAAATTGGACTTCTTATGGTTATGAAGATCGTTCTTTTATGGGTCCAGAAAAGTATCTGTATCGTATAAACTCTCAGTAATCATTTATACTTTAATGGAAGATAAAATAATTGACAATCCACATATAGACTCCATCAAAAGCCCTCATGCAAAAAGTTCGTTTAAGCTTTTCATTATTTCTTTCACGCTTATTTTTGTTAGTGTAGGTGGTATGATGTTAATAAAATCAGATTGGCTAGCTTCTTTTTTGATACTTCCATCCTTATTCGCTGTATTCTTAGGATCATTTGGATTTGCAAAAGCGATAAGAAGTATTGTAAAAAAAGAACCTAGTAGCATTCATTTAGTGATTGGCTTAATTGGTAATTTCATTTTTGCAGCCCTACTTTTAAGTTTTTTAGCTTTCAATATTTTTGATTTAATCCGCTTTCTTTGATAATTATAATGATATAATTTAGGTTAAGTCGATTTGAGGAAATTATCAGTTATCCCTCTCGCATATAAAACTCACCTTTAGGCGTTGAATCATCCTTTGATTCTTAAGCTTTTGTAATCATCAATCCTAACCAAAATCAGTAGTATGAAACATTTGCTAATATTATCCATGCTGTGTTTATTTCTTTCTACTTGTACTAAAGAAGAAATATGCCCTTCTTCTGAAGAGTTAGATCTTTTCGATGAATTGTGGTTGAGTTTCAGCCAGGAATATGCCGCCTTTGAGGTACTGGGAATCGATTGGAATCGTGTAAGAGATACATACAGACCTCAGGTTACCGCAGCTACTTCCCCCGATTCCTTATTGGAAGTTTTTAGAGTAATGCTATATGAATTGAAAGATGCTCACGCTGACCTACAAACCTATTCCAAGCTAGGAGCCATTAACTATTATTATGAAGTCACTAATGAAGCCCCCAATAATTACATTGGATGGGACCACATAAGAATCAATTATTTAGAACAATTAATAGAAAAAAATAGTCAACTTGCATATGGGAAAATCAGAAATACAGAAATAGGCTATTTAAAGCTTGCGACCTTTTCCGGAACGTCAGAAGATTTTGATGTAGCACTTCGACTATTGACAGATTTTGACAATTTAAATGGAGTAATAATAGATGTGCGAAACAACGGTGGTGGAAATGAACTCAATGCTCAATTGATTGCAGGACGGTTTACAGATCAAACTACAACTTATAGATATACCAAATACAAAGAAGGCTGCCAAAGAAACAAACTATCCGACTTTAAAACACTAAAATTAGATCCGGTTGGACCAGAACAATTCCTTGGAAAAGTAATCTTACTAACTAATAAAAAGACCTTCAGCGCCGGAGAGGACTTTACTCTTATGATGAAAGCTCTGCCGAATGTTTATCATATAGGTGATCATACCTGGGGAGGTTTTGCAACAGGGCCTACCCAAAAAACACTCTCCAATGGGTGGGGATACCGAGTATCAAGAAACATCAATTATGACCTGAGTAAAACGCCATTTGTAGGAGGTATTGCTCCTGATGAAAGGGTTATTATCTCTGTGGAGGATGAAATAAACGAGGAGGATGTAGTCTTGGAAAAGGCTATAAGCTTATTGAATTAAAAAAAGGCTGCTCGCCTTGTGGCGAGCAGCTGCGATAACTTACAATCAATTATA
>JBCBCD010001136.1:0-2485 GCA_038530915.1 Bacteroidota bacterium | reverse complement strand
GTACTAGTCTAATAGCTGTAATAAAGTGTCTACGTCTTTCATGCTATCTTCTATTTTGAGCTTGGTCTTACCAAGCACTCTAAAGCCACTGAGTGCAGTGTACAGCAAGCTTGCAATGGATTTGATGTCTTTTTCCTTAGGGATCTGCCCCGTTTCAACACCCATAGACAAAATGCATAAAAAACTGGCTTTCATATTTGTGCTGTGTTGTGAAACTTCTTCCTGTAGTTTAGAATCAGAAGGCAAGAGTTCTGTAGTAGTGTTAACCACAAAGCAACCTTTGCAGGAAGGATCATTTTGATCTTGATGAAGAACTTTACTAAAAAAGCCACGCAAAAGTTGTTTTACATCTTTTCCACCTTTGAGAAATTCTTCCCCTTTACTTTTACTAATAGCGATATAAAGATTAAAAGCTTTGTGGTAAAGATTTTTTTTCCCACCAAAAGTATCATACAAACTGGATCTACTTATGCCTAAATGTTGAGTCAAATCCTGAATAGAAGTATCGTGATAACCCTTGGTCCAAAAAAGGATCATCGCTTTTTGTAACACTTCCTGTTCATTGAATAATTTGACCTTGGGCATTGTAAAGGTTTAGGGGCTTAGAAGTTTAGATGTTTAAAACCAAACGGCTAAACATCTAAATCTCTAAACTATTAGAAAGCAGTAGTTATTTTGTCCAGCGACTTATATTATACAACTACTGCATCCAACATTTGTTGAATAGTAGCTTCGTCAGCATCGTATTTTAAAGGCGTAATCTTGTTGGAAGTAATATATATCCCACTTCCTTCATACTGATCATCAAATGCACCTCTGTATAGTTTTGTTGCACCTTTTATGGGTTTTGGGAACAAAATTTTAGCTAGTGGCTTCAGTAAGAAAGGCATTCCTTCACCAGCGGTCATACCCGTTCTATTGGGGCCAGGATCTACATTAACAAACTTTACATTAGAATGATTTCTGGCCATATAGTTCATCAGTTGAGCAACTGCAAATTTAGATTGCATGTAAGAGCCTAATAGTTTGACGAATTTAGTAGGACGCTTTAATTCATTGACGTTTAAACTTGTTTCGTTTCTTTGATGTAGGCTTCCAGTAACTGTGGTTACCACAAAACCACTATGGGTTTGCTCAAGTAAAGGCATCAACTTTTGTGCCAGCAAATAAGGAGCTAAGGTATTGATCTCAAAATGCATTTCATTCCCTTGATCTGAATAGTAAGCTTGATCCAATAATACACCTGCATTGTTGAATAAGCCATTTACAATATCCCATTGATTTTTGATGGTTTCAGCTACATTTACGACTTCCTTTTGTTTGCTCAAATCAGCATAGAAGAATTCTATGTCTTTATCAGTACCCAAGGCAGCAAGAGCATCTTCTTTACGTTTTTCATTCCTCAGAATCAGTCCAAGTTTATGGCCCTCATTCAGCAACATTTTTGAAAGCTCAAGGCCAATTCCTGAGTGGCCACCTGTTACGATTATATTCATGATCGAATCTTTAAGATGATTAAGCAAATACTTTCTTTGAATAAATATAGGACACCAAAACCAGGATCATTCCTACTATTGCTCCACCTGCACTGCCATCTTGAGCAACCAGGTGTGCAGAAGCTGCCAATAATGTATCATAAAAAAAGCCGGCATAGGCCCATTCTGTTAATACTTTGGATCGCCTCGTCCAAATGGCAATAACACCTAATATTTTTGCAATAGCTAATGGGTAAATGATGTAAGTGGGATATCCAAGAGCAGTGAAAGCACTCTGTACAGCAGTATTATTTACTATGTACATGGTAGCAGAAAAAAGCATTAATGCAGTAAGCAATCCAGTGCTTATGTAAAAAATAATTTTAGCGGTTTTCATTTTATTTATAGTTTTTTTATTCGGAACGGTTGTTCCGGACGCAAGATAGTTTATTTGGAATGACAAGTCCAAATAAAATCAGCCATTTTATTTCATATAAGTCTATTATTTGCTATTGAATACATGAAGAGAAAACCTTCTTGTTGACTATTATTTATGGTATTTTATAAACCGCTTGAATTTTTCATTGTACAGACTGGAAACAGAAAGCTCAAGGTGGGTGGTAAGCCATATTTTACTACTTGACTTTAAGTATTCAATTTGACTGATGCTATAAAAGTTAATGATAGTGGATTTATTGATTCTTAAAAAATGGTCAGGTAACAAGGCTTCCAATTTTTTTAAACTTGCTCTTACTAATCTTTTATCAGTAGGAGTGTGTATTTGTACATAATACCGATCTGATTGGATATACAGGATCTCATTCGGTTTAAAAAGATGATCCTTATTTCCTTCGGGTATTTGAATGAATTTCATCTCTTTTGTTAATTGATTTCTGAAAAAATCAATTAACTGATGCGTATTGACTGGAGGTTTTTTAACAACCCGTGTTACTGCCTGATTAAATCGATCAGGTTTAAAAGGTTTTAAAATATAATCTATTGCTGCTACC
>JBCBCD010001135.1:0-2486 GCA_038530915.1 Bacteroidota bacterium | reverse complement strand
TAAGTTGCCTTATACTTAAAGATAAATAAAAAAGGGTTGAAGAATTACTGTTCAGCCCTTTTTTATTTGAGGCATGCCACTTGTAAAGTATAAGCTTGAGCAAGTCTATTTTGAGGTGATGATATAGCTGCAATAAGGCTTGAGCAGCCTTATGAAACCCATACCAACAGTAATAAAATAATTTCTACTCGTTGTTGTCTAGAAATGAACTCCATTCATTACCGAAATAGATTCTTTCTTCTAAGAATATTTTCTTGTTTTAATGCTTGATGGATAAAATAGCTATTCTCTTGAAAAAGTCATACTTTCTATCCCATCATTAGATACTAAAAAAGTAACTACCTTCCCTGCGTTATCTCGTTGAAATCTAATTTCGGAAAAGTTTCGATTCTTAGACATAAAATACGAATCAGTAATAGGAACAATCTTTATATCATCTAACTTTTGATGTGTTAAATACAGCTCGTTATCCCTTTTTATCAAATCGTACTGTGCTTTTACTTCGTTATTATAATAGCTTCCTAAATAGTCTGAAGGATCTACACTTACTTCTTTTTCAAGCCATAACCAGACATAATCAGGAACTCTAAACTCTAGAATAGGCTCATTATAATCGTTTTCTTTGAAGTTTACCGAGATGTCATAGGCCGTACCTTTCACTTTGAAATTTCTTTCTCCGACTGGAAGTAATTTAATGGTTTCAGGCAGTAAACCTCCAGAGCAGTTTAATGTGTCATTTTTTAATTCAACGGTCCAGAATTCCTTTTCTTCATTATCATAATAACGCCCTTCAAACTTTTTCAATTCACTATTTGATAGACTTATGAACATGTCGTCTTTATATTTGAACAATTTTTCCGATTCCTCTTTATCTTTATTTATTGGCAATTCATCTTGTAAATAATAATCTATAAGTTTTGATATTTCATCATAGGCATTAATATAGGAAGCGTTGGCAAAAACGGTAAATTGATACCCAAGTTTTGGAAACCTGGCAAAATAAAGACGGTATCCTGCATCTGATCCAGAATGGTAGATCATTTTAAAACCCTTGTAATTTCTTACAAATTGCCCCTTTGCGAAACCACTGTCTTTCGAACGCTGAGCCATTGATTTGAAAATACGTTTATTGCCAATGGTTTCATTCTTAAAATTATTTCCCCACTTGTTCAAATCTTCTATTGTGGTAAACAAGCTTGTTGGACCAACTGTCGAATAATTTAAATTGCTCTTTTTGATGAGTTCGCCATCCCCTTTTTTGTATGAATAAGCGCGGTTGGGTACCATTTCTTCATGATCATCATAGAAAAAGCTATTATTCATTTGTAAGGGTTCAAATATGGTTTTCTTTGCATAATTGGCGAATGATGTATTGGTGACTCTTTCCACAATAAGGGCCAATAAGGTATATCCTGAATTAGAGTACCTAAATTTATCTCCAGGTGTAAAATTGAGTTCCTTCTGATTGGTTATGAGTTTAAAGACCTGTTCGGTTTTTATGACATCATCTAGACGCCAACCTGCCATTTCCAGTAATCGCCATTGGTCTCTAAGCCCACTAGAATGTGTTAATAAGTGATTAATGGTTATGGTGTGATCATATTCGGGAAGTTCAGGAATATATTTTCTTACATCATCATTAAGAGACAACAAACCTTCATCTTCTAGCTTCAATATCATGAATGCGGTGAATTGTTTTGACAATGATGCTACATGGAATTTGGTTTTCGTTGTAATAGGAATTTTATATTCTAGATTGGCCATCCCAAATCCTTTTTGGTAAATAGTATTACCCTCCTTATTGACTGAAACTGCTACACCCGGAGAATCTTCGCTATTGTATTTTTCAAATAGGGCATCGATATTACTATTTTGAGTGTAGGTAAGTTTAGGTGAAATTGTAAAGAAAAATAAAGTGAAGATCGTTATATTTTGAAGCAATATAGAGCTGAGTATAGATTGACAAACCTTAGTGAAATTTAGGTTCATAATGGTTATTTTTTGCTTTAAAAAAATGAATAAAAAGCCCTAAGAATACCGATGTATTATTAAGTAGCCTTTTAATTAATACGGTGTTTACTTCTTTATTTACAGGTTGTACAGATATCCAGAATTTCTATTTATTCATCTCATCAACCTTTGGGGCTTCTTCAGTTGATCATTTATTTACTAAGAAACCTTTATTGGCCGTGTAGCTTACTATTCCGGTTTCAGATAATTGTACAAGTGCTTCGCGAATTGATGTTACACTGACATCAAGCTTACTTGCTAATGGGAGAATGGAAATACGCTGCCTGGCTCTATTTACCTTTTAGTATAAAGTCTAGGAGCACATTTTTAGCCTCATTCTTGAGTATTAGCTTCTTAATCATACAGCAAATATAAAATATCGTATACGATATTTTATATTTGCTGCTGCTTATTTTGTTAAAGAAACGTTAAGTGTGAAAAAAGATTGGCAGAACTAAGGAAAGAAAAAGGCTTAT
>JBCBCD010001134.1:0-2490 GCA_038530915.1 Bacteroidota bacterium | reverse complement strand
TACATCGTGTATGTGTGATTGCTCATTGAAATAGTACCCACCTGCCACAAGATCATACTTACCAAACTTTTGCCTATGCGATAAGCTGGCGGCAAAGGTGTAAGGAGCATCATCCCACCATTGCTCACCCTCAGCTGCATCTTTTGGATTGCCAATTATGTTGTGCGATAATGACACTTTCGTGATTGGTTCAGAAGTGGCAAATGCGGTCCTAAAATGTATAATACCATTCATAGCTGCTGACCCATACAAAGACGAAGCCGCACCTTTTAAAACTTCAATCTGATCCGTATGCTCTATCGGCAAGTCGTACCAATTGGGGAAAGCAGCATCTAATTGTAAAACAGGTACATCATCTTGAAGTAGTAAAACTCTACTTCCTGCACCAAAAGAATAACCTGATCCACCACGTATATTGGCTTGCCCATCGACTACACTTACCCCCGGTATTTTTTCTACTGCTTTATCCAGAGATAACTTATTGGTACTTTCAATCAGGTTGGGCTTGATGACTTCTAAAGAAACGGTAGCTTCACTCAGCAAGGTTTCTGATCGACCTGAAGTAACTGTGACCGTGTTGAGAATACTAGGTTCAAACTGTAAGGTAAGGTCTAATTTTATGGAATCACCAGCTTTCAGTTCTATCGTTTGTTCAAAATCCTCATATCCAACATATGAAGCGAGCAACTCGTAAGTCCCTGCAGGTATAGACAATTCATAGAAGCCATTATAGTTAGTTGTTGTCCCTTGTCCACTAGTGTAATAGACTGTTGCCCCTATCAGAGGATCTTCAGAATTCGCTGCATTTACAAAGCCAGAAACATATGCATTTTGAGAATAAATCTCTGCATTTAACATTATGAAGCTAAAAGCAATCAAATAATATTTTATATTTCGTTTCATTTTACTGATTTTTCAACATTCCAAAAACACTTTAGCTGGCTGAATCTAGCAAAATTTGTAGTTTAGTCAACCATCAAAAACAATCTAATTATGAAGAATGCACTACTGGTATTGATGTTATTGCTTACCACCTTTGCTTTAAAAGCACAAACTTGTGAACCTGATTCTACTAAATTAGACTCTGTCAACATTATTGATCCCCTACCCTTTACTCCTGAATTTCCTGAAAACGGTATTGCGGATACAGCCTGTATCAATCAACCATTTAGTTTTGTTTTCACCATAGTAGTACCAGATACGGTACCCGTACCATTTGGTGAAGTTACACTTATGGTACCTTTAGATTCTATTGTTTTAGATACAGAAGGAGCCATAGATAGTTTGCCTGAAGGCATAACTTACGGTTGTAATCCACCCAATTGTAGGTTTTCTAATGATGAACCATTTAGCTGTATCATTTTAGAAGGTACACCTACTAATGAAGCGGATATAGGCTCGACTTCATTGGTAATCAATGCATTGATCAAAACTTCTATTTTGGATCTTCCCTTTGAATTTCCCGATCCCACTTTGCTACCAGGTGAATACTTCTTACATGTAAAACCGGAAGGAAGTGAAAACTGTCAGGAGCTCACGGGAATTGATTTTCCTGAATTGGGGCTTTATGAACTTGAAATCGCGCCAAATCCCAATAATGGGATAGCCACTTTAAACATTAACTCAGATAGAAATGCGCTTTACCAGATGCAGATTTTCAGCTTGACCGGTCAAAAGATGCAGGAAAGAAGTGTTTTATTGTTTGAGGGAGAAAACCAGTTTAGATTGCAAATGGAGGATTTACCATCCGGAATGTATTTATTGAGTTTAAACAATGGTAAATCACAAGTAAGTACTAAATTTATCATTAATAAGTAAAAGTTGAATGTGTCGATCTCTTCCTTGAGATCAGTCAGCCAACAATCTTTTGTATACTAGTGTTTTTAGCACAGTTGGTTCTTTCGAACCAACTGTGCTAAAAACTCAGCTCGAAAGAAGAAAAGTAATTGCAACCATGGATACAACAACACTAGGAATTGGATCAAGAGTAAACCACCCAGCTTTTGGAAAAGGAGCCGTTATTCAAATTCATAAAGCGGCTTATGACGTATGCTTCATGCTGTACGGAATTAAGGAAGTAGGAAGAGAATATGACAAATGGGAGGTCATTGAAGCTATCCCCTATGAAGGTGGAGTTAGTTTTTCTGATGCCGAACAAGCACTGATTCGAATTTTGAAAAATTATAATGGCATCAATGAAGAAATCAAATTAGGTGATAAATGGACCGATGGTATCTTAATCCTCAAACCTGGCAAGGATGACCTCAAATCTAAGGAAATGACCATTGATTCCTTCTTCCATAAAATTGTAATGGTCAGAGATCGATTAAGGGTCATGGAGCAGCGCATCAATGCAAGCAAAAACCTTAGCGATGAAGAAAAAGTCAATCTACAACAATACATCACTAAAATTTATGGTAGTTTAACCTCTTTCAATGTACTTTTTAAATACAAAGAAGATCAATTCAAAGGCGAATCCGCTAGATAGTT
>JBCBCD010001133.1:0-2500 GCA_038530915.1 Bacteroidota bacterium | reverse complement strand
AACTTTTATGTATCCAAGGATCATAATTTGAACACATTATCCAATTAACAAAGAGTCTGTTAACAAGTTTTATTTATCCTTCATCAATTTTCTTTTTTTAGCTGCTTAAATGTTGTTAAATTAGTCATCAATTAATCCATGAACTGCATACCAATGGAATTTCGAAAATCGATTGAACCTAAAGTATTGGTCCTTCTTCCAATAGTACTTCCTAGTAAGCATTTCTGTGTTAATTTAGCAGACTTAGAAAGTTTAACTCATAAGCGGTTTAGCCAAAAAAGCTTTGCTTTTTTGGCTAAACCACTTATGAGAATATTCTTACTGGTTGACGAATCTTAGAGAGGAGTCAACCCTATTAAAATTCTACATTCACCAAAACATTGACGATCTATTTATTTAAATATTAAATCTATGAACATGAGACTCCTACATTCCAGAATCTACCTTTTCGCTTTATTGTTATTAATTGCTACAGCTTGTAATACTGATCCTCAAGAAGATAATGCTACTGTTACTACTGAATGCCCTGAAGTTGTAACAAGAGTATTGACCGATGCTGATGTTTTGAATCCTTTGTTACTGACTGTACAAACTGCACAAACTGGTACAGAGATGATGTTTCAATCATTACTATCACAAAACCCATTTAATTTTGAACTGGAACCACTATTAGTTAAATCAAGAGCCCAATCAGAAGAGGTTACAGAAGGCGAACATGAGGGTGGTGTAAAATATACCTTTGAATTCAGAAAAGATGCAATTTGGGACGATGACTCACCCATTACAGCTGAAGATTATTTATTTACATTAAAAGCTGTCTTTGTCCCTCAACTTCCTAACGCACATATCAAAGCAATACTTGATCCGATAGCAGATGTAATTACATACTCCGATAATCCTAAGAAGATTTCAATAATTACTTCAAGTAAATTATTTAGTGGCGAACAAGTAATTAGTAATACAGTACCTGTCTTACCTAAATATGTATATGATCCTAATGGCTTACTAGATGATATCCCATTTGCAAGTTTTAGAGGTGCAGATTCTGAAACAAAAATGCAGGATTTTGATGCTCAACTTCAAGAATTTGCAGCTTTTTTCCAGTCTGATGAAGTCAACCGTGTACCAGGTATTTCAGGTGGCAGTGGACCTTATGAATTAGAAGAATGGATTCCAGGTCAATCCATTTCCTTCAAAAGAAAAGACAATTGGTGGTGTGATCGATTAAGTGAAAAAAATATTTCTCAAGAAGCATATCCCTGTTCTATTACTATGAAACCTATTCCTGATGATGCTACAATAATGTCTGCAATAAAGGGTGGAGAAGTATCTATTGCGAGTGGACTTGCTCCAAAAGCTTTCAATGAAGCTAAAGAGGATGAACTAATTACCAATCAATATGAAATGCATGCCCCCGAGGTTCTTGCTTACTATGTAATATATGTAAACTCTAGGAAACCTATGCTTGCTGATAAAAAGGTAAGGCAAGCTTTATCTCATGCCTTAAATATGGATGAGTTAATTCAAAAGGGATATGGAGGATACGGTACTAGAATTGGTTCTCCTTTCCATCCTTCATTTACTTTTTATAAAAAGGATTTAGAACCAATCCCATATAACATAGAAAAAGCGAAACAATTATTAGCAGAAGCAGGCTGGGAAGATACCAATAACAATGGTATTGTAGATAAAGTAATTGATGGTCAGCGCAAAGAACTTAGCCTCAATTATACCTTTACTGCTGGAAGAGAGCGCTCCAGAAATATAGCTCTTTTGTTGCAAAATACAGCTCAACAAGCCGGTATTGAAATTAACTTGGATCCTCAAGAAGCTGTAGCTGCTATAACAAGAGGTAAAAACGCACAGTATGATTTGTATGGTGGTGGTCGTGCACTCAACCCTTATGGTACTCCAAAACAAAATTGGCATACTGAAGGTGACAATCGTACTGGATTCGGAAATGCCGAAACAGATCAGTTAATTGAACAAATTGAAGTAACTCTAGATGATAAAAAACGTACTGAACTATATCATAAATTACAAGATATCATCTATGATGAACGAGTAGAGTTATTAATCATGGCACCTCAAGAAAGAATAGTTATTTCTAATGATATGGAAATTGCTTTGACTGCTCTTTACCCAGGTTATGTATTACCATTGACTAAAATGAAAGAGAAGAATTAAGAATAATCTAAGAGGCAACTCACAGTTTTGGGTTGCCTCCATCAGACTACATTACATGTTTTATTTTTTGCTAAAACGATCATTCCTAACACTTTTTACATTACTCGTCATATCCGTAATTGCATTTTCTATTAGCAAACTTACGCCAGGTGACCCTGTCGCATTCTATATAACAGGTGGAGATGAAAATGTTGATTTAAATAATCCATCTGTACAAAGAAATTATAAAACAGCACTTGAAATCTTAGGGTATAATAAACCTGATTTTTACTTATCAATTGCTCCTGCTATTTACCCTGATACTTTGCATTAT
>JBCBCD010001132.1:0-2503 GCA_038530915.1 Bacteroidota bacterium | reverse complement strand
TTGAGCATCATACACTCAAAAGAGATTTTGCAGGCTTAAGTTTTAAAAACCCGGTTGGCTTAGCTGCGGGCTTTGATAAAGATGGTGCTTATCTGGATTTGATGCCTTATTTGGGCTTTGGCTTTCTGGAATTGGGTACTGTCACTCCAAAACCACAAGTTGGTAATCCTCAACCTCGCCTTTTCCGTCTTCCCGAAGATAATGCACTGATCAATAGAATGGGGTTTAACAACAAAGGGGTAGACGCATTAGTAGAGCAATTAAAAAACTATCAAAAACCTGCTGACTTAATTATTGGTGGTAATATTGGAAAAAATAAAGTCACGCCTAATGAACAAGCCATCGATGATTATGAAATCTGTTTTGAAGCTTTATTTGATTATGTAGATTACTTTGTAGTCAATGTAAGTTCTCCTAATACGCCTGGTTTAAGAGCATTGCAAGAAAAAGAACCACTGACAGCTTTATTAAGCCACTTGCAACAACTTAATCAAGCTAAGTCTACTCCCAAACCCATTTTATTAAAGATAGCGCCAGATCTCACCGAAGGTCAATTGGATGATATCGTAGAAATTATCCAGGATACGAACCTAGCAGGTGTCATTGCAACAAATACAACCATTGACCGGTCTAATTTAAATACTTCTTCTTCAACCATTGAATCCATTGGTAATGGGGGATTAAGTGGCCAACCTTTGCGCGATAATTCAACTGCTATCATCAAATACATTGCTCAAAAAACGGAAGGACAACTACCTATTGTGGCTGTTGGTGGAATCAGCTCTGCTGAAAGTGCAAAAGAAAAGTTAGATGCAGGGGCCAGCCTGGTACAAATCTATACAGGTTTGATTTATGAAGGACCGGGCTTAGTGAGTACGATCAATAGAGCACTAAACAAGCTTAGCTGACTAAAAAACACCAAAAATGAACAAACGAACATTCCTCAAGCATTTTGCCGCTCTCGGTGTAGGTACTTCTGTTTTTTCTGAAAAACTCGACAAATGGCTACGTGAGATAGAACACCTTAGCGCTGAAGAGGTCGCTCAAGATGAAGAGTTTTGGTTGCGCGTGCGTTCAGGTTATCGCCTGAAACCAGATTATATCAATTTGGAGAATGGATATTATTGTATTCTACCTGAGGAGACACTTGAAAATTATATTCATCAAGTTCGCTATGTAAATTATCAGGGCTCTTATTACATGCGTACAGTCCAGTGGAAAAACAAGCAAAGAATAACAGAACAGTTGGCTCAGCTAGTAGGCTGTACTGCAGAAGAGGTGGCCATTACACGAAATACTACAGAATCTTTGGATACCATCATTGGTGGTTTTCCCTGGAAGGAAGGAGATGAGGCAGTAATGGCTTTACAGGATTACGGCGCGATGTTGGATATGTTTGAGCTGGTATCGCAGCGTTATGGTGTAGTCAACAAAAAAGTCTCTATACCTAACCACCCTAAGTCTGATGAAGAAATAGTAAAAGTATATGCCAATGCTATTACTGATAAGACACGCTTACTAATGGTTTGCCATTTGGTGAATATTACGGGGCATATTTTACCCATTAGAAAGATATGTGATATGGCTCATGCCAGAGGGGTACAGGTCATGGTAGATGGGGCTCATGCTTTTGGTCAGATTCAGTTTGATATGAAAGAGTTAGATTGTGATTATTATGGCTGTAGCCTTCACAAGTGGCTGAGTGTACCTTTGGGGGCGGGCTTGTTGTATGTGAAAAAAGAACGTATTCCTGACATCTGGCCCATGTTTGCAGAAATGAATCGCAAGGATGATGATATGCGCAGGTTAAACCACACGGGTACACATCCTGTACATACAGACTTAGCTATTGCCAATGCAATTGAGTATTATTTAAAGCTAGGTCCTGAACGCAAAGAAGCGAGGTTAAGATACATCAATCAATACTGGACTACAAAAGTTAGAGATTTGCCTCACATTATAGTAAACACGCCTGTAGATCCTGCTCGCTCTTGTGCTATTGCTAATGTTGGAATTAAGGGTATGGAGCCTTCTGATATGGCAAAAACTTTACTAGACAAATATGGAATCTGGACAGTCGCCATCAATCGACCTGGAGTAAGAGGTTGTAGAATAACCCCTAATGTTTATACTTCCACCAGAGAGTTAGACTCGTTTGTGGAAGCTTTAAAAGACATGGGCTAGTATTAGTTCTTAGTTTTGGGTTGTTTGATTTTTCAATGAGAATTCAATAGTAGATCTTCGTGAAGTACTTAAGTAATTCACAGAATTGACCTACAATAGTCTTGCTAATAGATGACAGTTAGGATTGTACTAAGGAGTTTTTTTAAAAATTAACCACCTTTTTGGAACAAATTGGTCTGGATTTACCGTTAGATATATATACATCCATCTAATGGTAAAACATTACCAACTATCATCACCACCTTTTAACTATCTGTTTTTCACTTTAGATTATGATGAAAATACTCTTGATTACAGAGACAGGAAGACCTGTGATACG
>JBCBCD010001131.1:0-2508 GCA_038530915.1 Bacteroidota bacterium | reverse complement strand
TGATTATGAATGAGTTGATGATGTATTTCATTGTATGAAGATTTTTTGGTCTGTTAGTTTCTTGTGTTTACATATTCTACAAATCGTTGGCGGAATGCTTCATTTTCTTCGTCGGAATTCAATAGGAAGAAATACCCTAAAGTACGTTCCAACTGAATGCTGTTGAGTAGGAAATTATAAACTGCATTCACCCGTGAAAGCTGAGCGTTCAGATAGTTCGTCTGTGCATCGAGAAGCTGTACGATATTTACGGCACCATTGGAGTAAGATACTTGCGTTAATTCCAAAGATTCCTTAGCCGTCTGTTCCGCTATAGCTGAAAGATCTATATTGGAGACTTGGTTTAATAAGTTGAGGACACCATTACGGACATTGGCATCAATAGCCAGTTCCACATTGTCTTTGTTGATCATAAGCTGATCCTTTTGTATGATGCCCGTTTGCTCGTTGATGTTGTTGATGTTTTGGTTAAAAAGTGGAATGGAAACATTCAAAGCAATGCTGTATTGGCCATCAACTACTTGAAATCCTTGAGGAGCCTCGCTCCCTGCCCCGCTTCTACTCAATATCCGATTATAGGCACCTTGAACACTTAAAGTTGGTAAAAAACGCCCCGGACCACTTAATTTGATGTTTCTTTCTACTGCTGATATATTGTAGTTTAAACTTCTAAGCTCTGGAGAATTGCGCATGGCTTCTTCAGTCAAAAAGTTGATGAAAGGCTCTCGTAATTTGGGATCATCCAGGAGGGTGGTCAGCTCGTCATAATTGTACTGCTCAAAAACCCCACTATCAAGTTGAGCTTCTTCCACATCAATTTCCATACCTAA
The DNA here is from genome assembly GCA_038530915.1 of Bacteroidota bacterium. Classification (GTDB taxonomy): domain Bacteria; phylum Bacteroidota; class Bacteroidia; order Chitinophagales; family Saprospiraceae; genus JANQPA01. The sequence goes on along the minus strand of JBCBCD010001131.1, from coordinate 1,678 downwards.
AGGGTTATTCAAAATCTGGTTCAAAACGATATATCCTTGCTCCAGGCGGTTGACAGCTTCAATTAAAGACTGCGTGTTTTGTACCATTTGTGAACGAAATCGAAGCATATCTGATTTACCGGATTGACCTACATCAAAGTTTTGTTCCGCTATCTTTAAGTTGGTTTTGGTAAGATCAAGGTTTCGTTTTTGGATGACCGTGTTGGCTTTTAATATGAGGATGTTGAAGTAAGCATTGGCTGCATCTGAGATGGCATCCAGCTGTGAGGTATTAAAGTTTTCCTGTTGAGCTTTTTGCAGGTTTTCTTGTATCTCAATATTGGCTCTGACGGCTTCTGAAAAAATAAGTTGATTGACTGAAACTACAGCTGCAGTAGAAAACTCAGGGTTTTGCCCCAGACTGACTTCCGCTGCTCTTGGGTCTGTGTAGGTAGCCGAACCGGAAAGGGAAGCACTAGGAAGGTAACTGCTTTTAGCCGTACGCACATCCTGTTGAACGAGCTCTATGTCTTTTAGGCCTGATTTTAAGGATAAATTTTTATTGAGTACCTCATCAATTACCGCCAAGATATCATAGTTTTTCTCGGACTTTACATTTTTAAACTCACCTACAAAATCAGTTTCCTTAATTAAACTGTATTTGATAGCAAGGTTAATGGCTTCAGCTGTATTATAATTCACCGTCAGGCGAGGAGTATACTCAATGTATACAGGTTGTTCAGAAAGTTTGGCCCCGTTTACATACGCTTCAATGGTAAGGGCGATGCGTCTGAAAAATTGATCTATATTGTCCCCGGATTGATTGGTCGCCATAATTCCATTCACTACATCCTCCGTGCTATTGGTAGTAAATGAAGGCAATTGTTTTTCAATAAATGCTGCTGCTAATTGTCTATTCTGTTCCGGAGATAAGAAAAATCCACCTGCAATGTAAATGGCATCAATGTCATCCAGAGCAGAAGTGATGTCTTCCACTGAATTGTGTGGGATTAATTTATATCCTGCGTCCAGTTGGCTTATTATCCTTTCAAAGGTATCTTCTAAAGGGAGAATACCTAGTAAAGGGGCATCCACTACGACCCCTAAATTTTTGAAATCCGTTAATTCTTTGAACGTCTTAATGTCATATTCAAAAGATTCAGATTCAATAAAGTAAGTAAAGTTTTCAATTCCCGAGCTTTCTTTATTGATGTCTATATTATTTAGATCCTGGCTGACGGCTCCAAATAAAATAGTAGGCTTAGCATGTACGGTCTGATTGCTTATGATTTGGTTGTTGACAGGCCCAAAAGCTAAAATCAAATCGATGGATTCATCATTGATTAGTTGATCATAATTTTGTCTTGCCTTCTGAAGATTGTAATTGTTATACAAGTTAGCAGTTGTTGGGAAATTGATGATGGCATCTTCGCCGACAACGGCCCGTATTTCATTTTGTAACTTTTGAGCAAGAGGTGCAACCTGCTCTGTTTCTAAATCAAGCAGAATACCAATGTCATATTGCTGTTTGGTTTGAGAATGGGCAAAAACAGCAAAAGACATCATTAGAATTACTACTAGTCTTTTCATGGTGTTGATGGTATTTATTGGGGCGTCTCAAAACTTCTAGCCCGTTTTGCTCCGCCAAAGTAATTTTTGTTTGTGATTTTCGAGCCTAAAAAGGCAAAGCCTTTTTAGG
>JBCBCD010001130.1:0-2515 GCA_038530915.1 Bacteroidota bacterium | reverse complement strand
AGATGCAGTATTAAATGTTGCCCAACCTAATCCTTCGAATAGCGGATTAAACAGGCTTGTATGTACCCAAGAGTAAGCAACAGCAGCTCCTTCAGCAGTTGATTCTAAACCAGCTACCCATACTTCGTCTCCAGATATATCAAGTGGATATGCAAAGAAGACAAATACACGTGCCAACAATGCAATATTCAAAATATTCATCCCTGTTCCACCAAATGCCTCTTTTCCAATCCATACTGCAAAAAGGACAGATAATGTCAAGATCCATAATGGAATGTCTGGTGGCATAATTAATGGAATCAAAGCACCACTTACGAGGAATCCTTCTTCAATAGCGTGCCCTTTCTTCCAGGCATAGTAAAACTCAAGGCCTAAACCAACAACGTGAGTTACTACAAAGATGGGAAGCAACTGGATCAAACCATAGATCAACTTCAAGTGGAAACCTTCAAATAAACCAGTGTGCTCACCTAATGCTACAAAGTGTTGGTGTCCTATATTATATGTACCAAATACATAACAAAGTTGCATCGCCAAAACTACGTGTACCATGGTACGCTTGAGATCCATACCATCTCTGATATGAACTCCTTCCTTCGTAACACTATTTGGCGCAAAAGCAAATGTAAAGAACCCATCAAAAAGCGTGTGCAAAAGGGTTCCTTTCTTTGGCTCTATCTTATGAAATAAATCTAGAATCCTTTGTTTCATTTTATATCGCTGATTTTTCTAATTGTCAATTTTATTCTTTCAAAATGATGGCTTAGCCTTGCTCTCTCATTACTTGAATACCATCTGCCAAAATAGATTGCAAAGGCTGCTTAGAAGTACATACAAACTCTGCTAAAGCAACATCTTCAGCCACCAATTCATAGATACCCAAGCCTTCCATGCGTTCAAAATCATTCACAATGATTGATTTCATCAAATGCTGTAGATAGATATCCATAGGCATTACTTGCTCGTATTGACCTGTTACTACAAAAGCACGTTTCTCACCATGAGTATTTGAATCCGCCTTGAAAGTCAGATCAGGGAATAAGAAGTTAGGAAAAGTGCGCGAAACACTAGGACGAGGTTTGATTGGCAACAACCAACCAAAAGCTTCGTAATAATCTCCTTCTTCAATTACAGTTATCTGATCATCGTAGAAATGCAAGAACTGCTCTTCAGAAACTGCCTTACCAGATAAAACATCTCCTGAAATGATTCTTACTTTTTCTCCTTCGATATTGTCTTTTACTAAATCCCCAACTTTGGCACCGATAAATGTTTTTACATACTTAGGTGTTTTTAACTCCGCACCTGTTACAGCTACTACTCTTTCTGCATTGAATCTTTGCTCTGTAAACAGTGCGCCTAAAGTAACTACATCCTGCACGCCCAATGTCCATACGATATCACCCGCAAGAATTTGATCCACATTATGAATTTGTACGCCCACATTTCCAGCAGGGTGCTTACCGTTGAAATACTTTTTATGCACACCACTTGCCTGACTGAATACAGCTGCAGGTGCGTCATCCGTTCTGCCATCTAATCCGAGGTGTACTGAACCACTGGTCAATTTCCCAAGGACATCTAAGCCTTTCTGGAAAGCTTCTTCTTTACCTTGAACAACTACTTCCAAATTTGGAGCCAAAGGAGCTGTATCGAAGGTAGTAATGAAAATATCTCTAGGAGTAGCTTCTGGTTCTGCAATCACATTGAAAGGACGCTGGCGTATCAAAGGCCATGCACCGCTTTCCATTAAAAAGTTAACCAAAGCTTCTCTGGTAGATGATTCTAAACCAACAGGATCAAGCTCTTTGTATTTCATTTCTTTATCAGCAAGAATAACAACCTCCGCTATAGAACGTTTTTCAGCTCTGTTAATAGCGATTAATTCTCCACTAACAGGAGCTACGTATTTGATTTCAGGCTTCTTCTTATCAAAGAAAAGAACGTCCCCTGCTTTAACCTCACCTCCTACTTCTAATTCCATCTTTGGAATTGGAGAAACACCCAGAAAGTTAGGTGGTTGAATAGCAAAAGTAGAGGCTTCTGCTTCGTGAATGGAAGCATCTTCAATACCTCCTTCCAAAAGAATATCATATCCCTTTTTCAGATTGTATATAGGAGCATCTGTTACGTAACCGGGTACCTTCTGAGGAATTATATCACTCATCTTTGGTGCGATACCAAAAGAATTATTTTCTGTAGCTACACCAGACTGTTTTGCCTCAATAGCTATCAAATTGTCAGAAACCTGTATGATTAAACCTAAAAAGATAAGTACGGCAACAGCTAAAAGAATGTATATGAAGTAACTCATTCCTTCTCCCCCCGCAGACTGAGCTGTTAATATGTTTGCGAATAGGACGAAGAAGAGTAATAATGCTGACCTGGAAATAACGATCTTCATTTTAATGTTCTTGTTTGTAAAAAAAATAGGACTTATTAGACCTAAACTGTCAGATTTTACATTGCACCAAATTTCATGGAAAAGGTTTATATATTTGCAGCAATGTAAAAT
>JBCBCD010001129.1:0-2515 GCA_038530915.1 Bacteroidota bacterium | reverse complement strand
ACAAGCATTTCATTAGATGGAAATGGTCAGGCAAGCATCAAGCCAGAAGATGTAATGAGTTTGCTACCTTATGAAAACTGTAATACAATTGCAACACTTAAGGTAGAACCCAATACTTTTGATTGCTCAAATTTAGGCGATAACCAAGTAACGATCACCGCCACCGATGCTAGTGGAAATACCACTACCTCAACCGCCACTGTCACAGTGAATACTGCAACTTCAGTAGTTCCTAAATTTAACTCCTTAAGTTTGGACATGACAGCAAGGGGCAACGGCTTTACTTATACCCATGATGAGCTTTTTGACATCAACAGCGTCTGTTCGGTAGAGCTATTGGAATGTACATTGAATGGAACACCTATAGAATCAATAGATGGAAAGTACGAAATTGAACTGTTTTGTAACGAAGTTGGTAATAATACAGTCATCTTGAAAGTAAAGGATGCAGCAGGAAATATTTACACTGGTAGCATTCAAATTTATTTGAATGACCTGGCAAAACCGCAAATCACGAAAAAAGACATCACCATCAACCTGAATGCAAATGGGGCTGCATCGATTAGCCCAGATGATGTTACATCCGATTATTCCGACAATTGTGGCATCGAAACAATTACAGTTGTACCTAACACTTTTGATTGTTCCAATGTTGGAGCTAATGAGGTGACAATTACAGCTAGAGATATCTACGGCAATACCAGTACAGCAAAAGCCATCGTAACGATTAATTCTGGAGCTTCCGTAATCGCAAAAGCAAACCCTCTGGTATTAAATATGACAGAAAACATCAACAGCTTTACCTACACGCATGATGAACTATTTGACATCACCAGCAATTGCAATGTAGCACTATTGGGATGTACCTTGAATGGAGAATCCATTATCATGGCCAATAATGCATTTGTAATCGACCTGTCTTGTGCCGAAGTCGGTAGCAATGAGGTGATTTTGAAGGTAAAGGATGAAGCCGGAAATATCAATACGGGTAAAGTTCAAATTGAGTTGAATGATGCATCAAAACCACAAATCACGAAAAAGGACATTACGATCAGTCTGGATGCAAATGGCAACGCGTCGATCAGTCCGGATGATGTTACAGTAGATTATTTCGATAATTGTGGCATTCAAACAATCACAGTTGTACCCAATACTTTTGATTGTACCAATGTAGGAAACAACGAAGTAACGATCACCGCCATAGATGTCAATAGCAATACCAGTACAGAAACAGCCACTTTAACAATCAATCCTGTGACATCAGTAGTAGCTAAAGTCGATCCTTTGGTTTTAAACATGACAGGACGAATCGAGAGCTTTACCTACACGCATGAAGAGCTATTTGATATTACCGGCCATTGTAGCTTTGAGTTGCTGGAATGTACTTTGAACGGAGAAACTATAGAATTAGCGAATGGACAATTCGAAATTAACTTAGCTTGCAGTGAAGTCGGTAGCAATGAAGTCATTTTAAAGGTAAAAGATGCTGCTGGAAATATTGTAACTGGCACAGTCAATATCACACTAAATGATTTATCAGCACCACAGATGACCTTAAGAGACCTCACCATTAGCTTAGACGAAACCGGAGTAGTCGAATTGAGTGAGGATATCTTTGTTGAAGTATATGAAAATTGTTCGATTCAAGATTTTTCTGCATCTCCAACTACCTTTGATTGTTCCCATGTAGGGGACAACGAAGTAACAATCACTGCCACAGATGCCAATGGAAATACCACTACCGAAACCGCCATTGTTACAGTTACACTCAATGAACCCACTTTGGTAAGTCCCAAAGTCAATCCTTTGGTTTTAGATATGACAGGGAATATCAACAGCTTTACTTACACCCATGATGAGCTTTTCGATCTTAAAAGCATTTGTGAAGTAGAGCTCTTGGAATGCAGCTTGAATGGAAGTTCGATAAATTTAGAAAATGGCCTATTCCAAATCAACCTATCCTGTAATGAAGTTGGCAGCAATGAAGTCATCCTAAAAGTAAAGGATGCAGCTGGCAATATACTTACTAGTAAAGTCCAGATAGAGCTGAGTGATGTATCAAAACCACAAATCACAGTAAGGGATATCACGGTCAGCCTGGATGAAAATGGTTTGGCAAATTATGATTGGGAGGATGTGGTTGTAGATGAGTTTGATAATTGCGCTATAGTTAGAAGATCTACAACACCAGGTAGCTTTGATTGTACTGAAATGGGTGAAAATGAAGCTGCCGTAACCTTTGTAGATCGTAGTGGGAATACTACTACAGAAACTTACACGGTCACAGTAATTGATGAAATTGCTCCAATCGCTATCTGCAAAGACGCAACAGTAAGCTTAGATGAAAGTGGAAGTACCTTGCTTACACCGGAAATGATAGATGGAGGCTCTTATGACAACTGCTCCATCAATACTTATGCCTTGGATTGGGATGAATTCAGCTGTGAGGACATCGGTAGGCAAACTGTTCGATTAAGTGTATTTGATCCATCGGGTTTGAGTCGATCTTGTACTG
>JBCBCD010001128.1:0-2517 GCA_038530915.1 Bacteroidota bacterium | reverse complement strand
AGAAATAATAGCTAGTGTCTTATCCGGAAAATCCAATAAAAACCTACGTACCAATAGACGATTCCATTATTTATCAGCCGGTATGCCGGCCAATCGCTTATCTACTGCTTTTGACTCTGTAACACTATATGGTGAAGATCCGGATCACCGTCCGGACATTTATGGTAAGATTGGCAATTCCGGTGTGAGTGTTTGCTGTTTGGATGATGCTAAGAAATTGTACTCGGGATTTGACTTGTGCAATCCTAAAACTTCAGTTTCTATGACCATCAATGGACCTGCTGCGACCATTTGTGCCTTTTTCATGAATGCCGCTATTGATCAGCAGTGTGAGGTTTATATAAAAGAAAATAAGCTGGAGCATTTAGTTGAAGCAAAACTCAAAGAGCTCTATGATAATAATAGACTGGAAAGGCCGCAATATAGAGGTGAATTGCCTGAAGGGAATGATGGCTTAGGATTGTTGTTGCTAGGTGTAACCGGCGATCAAGTGCTTGATGCTGCGACTTACGAACCCATCAAAGCCAAAGCGCTTGCATCTGTGCGTGGAACCGTACAGGCAGATATTTTAAAGGAAGACCAAGCACAAAACACTTGTATTTTCTCTACTGAGTTTTCTCTGAAGCTAATGGGCGATGTACAGGAATATTTCATCTGGAATAAGGTCAGAAACTTCTATTCCGTTTCTATTTCCGGCTACCATATTGCTGAAGCGGGTGCCAACCCAATTACTCAATTGGCCTTTACTTTGGCCAATGGTTTCACCTTTGTTGAGTACTATCTATCCAGAGGAATGAACATTGATGATTTTGCACCTAATCTTTCCTTTTTCTTCTCCAATGGAGTAGACCCGGAATATGCAGTAATCGGGCGTGTAGCAAGACGCATTTGGTCTAAGGCCATGAAATACAAATACAATGCAAACGAAAGATCACAAAAGTTAAAGTATCATATTCAGACTTCAGGTCGATCTTTGCATGCCCAAGAGATTGCATTCAATGACATTCGTACGACCTTACAAGCTTTGTATGCCATTTATGACAATTGTAATTCACTGCATACCAATGCGTATGACGAGGCCATTACTACTCCTACTGAAGAAAGTGTAAGAAGAGCCGTTGCCATTCAGATGATTATCAACCATGAGTTGGGCTTGGCTAAAAATGAAAATCCACTTCAAGGTTCTTTCATTATTGAAGAATTGACGGAATTGGTAGAAGAAGCGGTTCTGACGGAGTTTGACAGAATAACAGAAAGAGGTGGTGTTTTAGGTGCAATGGAAACCATGTATCAGAGAAGTAAAATACAGGAAGAAAGCTTGTATTACGAAACTTTGAAGCATACTGGCGAATACCCAATCATTGGAGTGAATACTTTCTTAAGTTCGGATGGATCCCCAACCATCGTTCCTGAGGAAGTCATTCGATCGGATAACGCTGAAAAAGAAGATCAAATTGCAACGCTTAATAACTTGGTAGATGCTAAAAAAGATGTTGCGGCAGAGAGACTTAAGGAGTTACAACAAGCTGCTATCAAGAATGAAAACCTATTCCAATACTTAGTGGAAGCGACGAAGGTTTGTTCATTGGGACAGATTACGCATGCTCTCTATGAAGTGGGTGGACAGTATCGACGTAATATGTAATCTTACTTATTTTTTGTTGTTGGTTGTTGGTTTTTAGTTTTTGCGCAGTGTAAACACTGCTTTCCCTCGAAAGACAAGAACTAAAAACCAACAACTAACAACTAGCTTTCTCTATACACACGTTGCAAATTCAATACAATCTGACTGTCATCTACATTAAAGTAATGCAATCTCAAAAATCCAATCTCTTCGTGGAAGTAGAATACAGATTTTGAAGTACCGAGCTTATTGCTCCTGCCCGTTGCTTCTATTTTCCAAACTTCTCTTTTTCCAAAAGGTGAAGCTAGCGTTTCTTTACCGACTATGGTATAATCAGCATATACATTGGCCGTTCCTTCAAATTCAACTTTTGTGATGTCTGACCACTCTTGAGGTAGAGATAAAGTAGTGCTCCAGGTTTTGCCTACCTCTAGCGGTAATTCTAACTCTGGAAAAGGGCTCATTTCTGTTATAGAAAAACCGTTGTTTCTGGGTGGATGAATAAAGATTTTTTCTGAATTTTCAATCAATCCCGTTAGTTCTGTTTCGGGAATAATGATTCCATATTGGTTGAAATATTCGTATACCATGAGGGTTTGATCTGCAGCTAGTCTGTTGCCATTAGCATCTGTATTCAACACTTTGAGCCTAATGCTATCGACCTCATATTCTGCCACCATTAAATGGAGATCAGGGTCAGCTATCAGTTTCCAATCTACAGGAGGCTTGCTGGAATAAGTGTAATAAGAAATCACTCTCTGTGGTACTTGCGCACTATCGAGGTATACAAAATCATAAATAAAGTTTCTGCCTCCAATAAAAATCTTATTGTCTTGTATGTTTTCATTAGGCTTCCCCTGATCTAATGCAAATTCAGGGTACTCCATCGTATA
>JBCBCD010001127.1:0-2517 GCA_038530915.1 Bacteroidota bacterium | reverse complement strand
GACTAATATTGATTTTCAAACTGTTAGAAAGGAAAGTTTTTGAAAAAAGTTTAAGAATGTAAAGGTTAAACCCTTACACCCTTAAACTTTAAAACAGTATTAAAACAGGAAGTTTAATGCCGTTCTATTGGTATTAATTTTTCCCATATTCAATGATTCTACCAGGTGTATAAGGTGCACCGGCTTCTTCCAACCTTTTCTCCATCTTCGCAATATCATTGGTTACGATGGATTTTAGTTGTTGGAATACAGGAGCAAACTCTTCTTTGGCTATTTTTAGCTGGTCTTTCATCGTTTGTGTTGGATCAGAAGTAGAACCACCCATAAAAGCACCTCTTAAGCGACTGGAGATGGAAGGTTCAGTATCAATGTCTAATCTGGAAGCTCTGCGATCACCATTTATTTTCAAGCTTATTTCATCCATTTTGTCTGCTATGGCTTTGATATCTGACATCCAGTTTTGTGTAGGCATATCCAAAGCTAAAACAGCACGTTTCATTGCACTGACCTTGTCATTGGCCATCCTCATCATGCTGGTTGCACCAGAGTAGACGCGTCTGAACTCAGAAACTTCTTTTTGATAGGCTACCAATGCTGCTGGGCTTTCAGCAGGTAGGGTAGTGCCATCGAGATAGTTTAATTCAAACTCAATCGGCTCTGTCAACTGAGTGGCTTCTCCTTTGTGATGACGATACATGCTTACTGTATAAGTACCTGGCATAGCCATTATACCATCACCAGGATCACGTCTACCACTAACCGGGCTTAAATCGACCAAGCGGCCATTCCAGTTGATGCGGTTGACACCTGTGCGATAAGAAGATTTCAATTTACGAACGATATTTCCACCTGTATCTTTTATGATGAATTCCAACATGGCAGCTTCTTCATCAGTCTCCGCTACGTATTCCTCATAAGTAGGGTAGCGGATCTCTTCTCCGGCTTTGATGGCTTTTTTCTCTGATTCCTTACGCTGAGCTTTCAATGTTTTGATGGACTCTTTGATGTAGTAAGTAAAATAAGCACCCATATCGGGGTTAGGAGTTGTAAAGAAAGAATGTCCCTGGAAACCTACTGCAAACCAGCCCAATGGAGCAGACTCGATGTACATCAATCCATCTTTTATGGGAAACATAGCTGCTTCCAATTCCATATTTTCTTCGGTTATTTCTCTAAGTGAACTATAGTCGTCCAATACATAAAAGCCACGGCCAAATGTAGCGACAACCAGGTCGTTTTCTCTTTCTTGTATAGCAATGTCTCTTACTGCCACAGTAGGCAGACCAGCTATTTTTTTCCAATAATCTCCTCCTCCTTTGCTGAAGAAACAGCTAAATTCAGTACCTACAAATAGTAAGTCGCGATCAACATGATCTTCTGCTATGCTGTAGGCTGAACCACGCTCTGGCAAATTGGCACTGATGCTGCTCCAACTTTGGCCTTTATCGGTACTTTTGAAAACATAAGGCTTAAAGTCGCCATATTTGTGGTGATTCAACAATGCGTAAATGGTATTTTCATCATGCTGACTTGCTAATACTGCATTCACATAAGATCTTTTTGGAGCTCCGGGTAAACCATCACAATCAATTTTGCGCCAATTTTGGCCACCATCCTCAGTGATTTGGATCAAACCATCATCTGTACCTACAATGAGGAAATCCTTACTCATTGGACTTTCAGAAAAAGCAACAATGGTTCCGTATTGAGAGGTGGAAGCATTTTTAGCAATGGCATCTATGCTTTGTACACGACCCATCACCTTAAGGCTATTCCTGTCGATTTGGCGCGTAAGGTCATCACTTAAGACTTCCCAGCTATTTCCTCTGTCATCACTTCTAAAAAGTTTATTGGCAGCAAAATATACTCGTTTGTCTACATGCTCAGATACAGCCAAGGGAGCATCCCAATTCCATCGGTAGCTTTTTTCACCCTTTCTGGGCTGTGGCTTGATGTTGATGCTTTCACCGCTAGCTTTATCAAAACGTCCTAATGCACCATATTGAGCTTGTGCATAGATGATGTTGGGATTCTTCGGATCTATTTGTGATTCAAATCCATCACCACCTCTGGTAATAAACCAATCTTGGTTGTCTATACCGTGTTGATTGGTTGTTCTGGAAGGCCCCCCTAAGCTAAAGTTATCCTGGGTACCACCGTAGATATTGTAAAAGGGTTCATCATTATCTACTGCTACCTTATAAAACTGAGTAACAGGTAGGTTGGCTTTGAAAACCCAGGTTTTAGCAGCATCATAAGTTTCATAAATACCACCATCACAACCAGCCAGGTAATAATTGGGATCATTAGGGTCAATCCAGATGACATGATTATCCACGTGTTTGTATTGTTCACCCAGTTGTTTCCACGTTTTACCTCCATCAGTCGACCACTGGTTGTAGGTATTCATGGAGTAAATGATATTTTCGTTCTGTGGATGGGTATAAATTTCTGAGTAATAATTACCACTGGTTGAGTGGCTGCTTCTTTTCCCCCAGCTAGCTCCTCTATCAGTAG
>JBCBCD010001126.1:0-2524 GCA_038530915.1 Bacteroidota bacterium | reverse complement strand
GAAAATACTAATACTAGTAAGTAATATTCCACCTAAAACGTACAAAGCATAAGTGAGTAAACTAACACTCGCTTTGAGAGGTGTTCTTAAAAAGCCGTAATAACCTAGTAAGATGAGATAAAATGCTAGCCAACTGGTGCTATTAATTAGGGTCCAGTCAAAGTTGTTGAGGTAATCAGGTACACTTGCTTGATAAATGGTTAGTGGGATTGCTATGCCAATGGACATAGCGGTGATACCCACGATACGGAGTCCAAAACTCGTATTCATGCCTAAAGATTTTAAAATGTTGATTAATGAATTATATCAGTCTGTCGATCAGATATTCGGTAGGAAGTTCACCTCTGCGCCATAATCTTGAAGGTATTTTGACCAGAAGGTTCGAGCTGCTTGAAATAAACGGTCGGTCTTTTCGGTAGGTAGATAAACGATTGTAACAGTAATGTTATAAAGAGATGGCAGTAGACAAATTTTATCCATTTTAGCTGCCAAGTTTTCATAGTGTTCTAAAATCTGAGAGGGATTGTTTCGGTAATGGTAAAAGGATACTTCAGAAGTGTTGTGCAACATATCACTCCAGATCAAAATTGACTTTTTAGATGCTTTGGAAGTTGCTAATGTATTCAAATGTTCACATAAGTTGTGCATCAATACGGTCTGACTTAGTTCTTTACTAGGTATCGCAATCATTTGTACATGCTTACTAATGTCTGATTTGAAATTTTCAATTTCTTCTTTACGATTTTTCTCTGTTCGAGAAAGAAATGATCCACCGGTAGGCAATGCTACTGACTCGGTGTACTGTATTGAGGTACTCCCAATGCTACTAATGGTAATATTGACTCCTTGTGATAATAAGTCATTATCATCCAGTTCTAAAACCTCATTTAAAAGAAAGGGTGCAACCTTCTCTTTTTCAAGGTTTTTTATCGCAATTTGATCTGATCTGTCAAATAGGATGATGGCTTCATTGAGATTTGGCGAATTGCATCCAAATAAAGAAAGGATTGGTAGTATAACACTTAAATAATGATACTTTTTCATGATTCAGGATATATTGTAGTTATTAAAAAAATTGTGTTGTTTATTTTCCCAGATGAGCACAGGTTTGTGTCCAGCTTTCAATCTACTCAAGCTATTGGCATTACGATACGTAGCGGAACCTTCTGCAAGAATTCCATCAATTCGATGTTCAATGTTATTTTTGTAAGCCTCTATAGAGGCAATCGTAGTTCCAATAGCATTCATGGCTTGTTTTAATTCATCCTCTTGCTGACGAACTTCTTTTTCAGCTTCTGGGCGGTACCTTTCCATATCTCTTATCCAAGCAGTATGAATTTTATTCTTTCGCTTTTGAAGTCTTTTCTTACGTCTTACACTACTCCAGAAAGCTAAATTTCTAGCTCTTTCGTAGCTTATGAAACACCCAAAGGCAAAGATTAAGACATTCATAAGGCTCATGACGAAAGAACCTTCTAGACTTGCTCTGAGAACACCCACAATAGCGCACACGGCTAATCCAATACTTATTGCAGCTACCCATTCTTTTGTATGCTTCTTGAGCAAAGCATGTCCGGTAGAATGGGCTGCAAAACCTAAAATCATCGCGAAGAAACCACTCAGGATAAGTACAAATATATTTGAGAATTCTCCTAAATGTTGGAGAGCCGTGACGTTCAAAGGGAATTCACCCAGTGTAATAGTCAACAAGCAAACGATGTACAAAAAGGTATAATCCGTTAGCCTTTTTTTCGGATGAACCTGATGGTATTTATTTCTAATTAAATCATGAATTTCGGCTTCTTCTTGTTTAATTAGGTCTGTAAGCTGTTCAATCTCTTCTTTGTAAGTTTGCGCTATCTTCCTCTTTTTAAAAGGATTTCGGAGCCAACGCTTTTCTCTTTTCCATCTGAGTTGAGAAATGGCATATTCAATTCTTTCATCACGTGTACTTTCTGTTAAGACCTCTTCTAAATTGCTAAATGTGGCCTTCTGTTGACTAATATTATATTCAATCTGTGAAAGAATTTGCTTTTTTAAGGATAAGCATTTAGCGGTCCATTCTTGGATGGTAGCGGATGGTTGATTGATATCGAAAATGGGGATGCCTAGACTTCCTTCTTTTTCACCTGTAACGAAAAGCCCCTTGCTAGCAGATTTTAAGTCTTTAATAAATCGCTCATCCTGTTTTCGATTGACGTAGTCCTTCTCTCTGGACTTGCTCAATTCTAAATTGTGAGACCTAAGTACTTTTGTTTTAGGTTCTTTTTTAACCTTTTTTGAAAGGCGTGGTCGTTTGAGTAAGGGCATAAAAAGCCCCCTTATGACCTTGGTCATTTTGTTTGGCATGTTAGATATTTTTGATGTAGAAGTTTAAAAATCTATAAAAGGGTCAGAATCCTAGAAAATTGACCTCAATTGAGGCTAGCTGGAAAAATGGAATTTCTTAGCTGATTTTAGTAATAAATTCACTGTACAACCGAAGAGCACACTACTTAACTCCAGACACAAACAGAGATCACGT
>JBCBCD010001125.1:0-2528 GCA_038530915.1 Bacteroidota bacterium | reverse complement strand
AACAAATGCATTGGATTTATCTAAATAATCCTCCAACATGATGGGCCTACCGGACAATAAGATGACTACCATGGGAATGCCTTTAGCTTTGACTGCATCTATGATTTCTTTTTCTCTTTCGGAAATATAAAAGCGTGAATCACCAAACCCTCTGTCTCCTGCTCCCTCAGCGTAGGGTTCTTCTCCAACAACGACTACTGCAAGATCACCATCAGGGATGTTGGAACTGGCCGTGTAGCGGACTCTGTTTCTTCCAACTACTTTCTCAAGAGCTGTTTTGATAGTGGTTCCTTCTGTAATATTCCCTAATGATCCTTGCCAACTGATTGACCATCCTCCACATTGCACACCTATGTCATTGGCTTTAGAACCGGCAAGTACAATAGTAGCATTGTTTTTTGCTAAGGGTAATACTCCATCATTTTTTAGTAAAACCAAAGATTCTCTAACAGCTTGCCGCCCTGTTGCTCTATGAGTTTTGGAACCAACAGTATCAGCCATTGCCATGCTTACATAGGGGTTTTCAAACAAACCCATTTGAAATTTGATTCTTAAGACTCTGCGTACCGCATCATCTATTCTATCCATGCTTACCCTGTCTTCATTTACCAATTGCTTGAGGAAATTGATGAAACTGATGTAATCATCTGGTTGCATGGCCATATCCAAGCCTGCATTAATGGATTGTGCAATGGCATTTTTGAAGTCTCCCAACTGATTGATGGCTTTCCAGTCACTAAGAACAATACCTTCAAAGCCCAATTCTTCTTTCAACACATCGGTGACCAGGTATTTATCCCCATGTGTTTTTAGGCCATTCCAACTGCTGTATGTAATCATTACAGAACCTACGTCAGCATTTACTGCATCGATATAAGGTTTGAGGTGAATGTCTCTTAGTTCTTGCTCGGAAATGACGGTATTGCCTTGATCAATTCCATTTGTGGTACCACCATCTGCTATAAAGTGTTTGGCACAGGCCAAAATACTGTTTTCACTACCTAAAGAATCTGTCTGATACCCTTTTATGGAAGCAACACCCATTGGGCTTACTGCTTCAGGAGCTTCACCAAAACCTTCATAAGTGCGTCCCCATCTTTCATTTCTGGGCACGGTAATACATGGACTAAAAGTCCAATCTACTCCAGTTGCAGCTACTTCAAGAGCAGTTATTCGTGCGCATTGTTCTATTAATTCTGTATTATTTGTACAACCTAAGCCAATGTTGTGAGGAAAAATAACTGCGCCATCCAAATTGTTATTTCCATGTACTGCATCTGTACCGTATAAAATTGGAATTCCTAAACGGGTGTTAAGGGCTTGTTGCTGAAAGTCGTTGTACATATCTACCCAGCTTTGCACGCTGTTATTGCCGGGAGCACTTCCACCACCACTCAAAACAGCACCTAGAAAGTATAATTTGATGTGTTCTCCTTGTGCTCCTAACTGTCCTCTTTCGGCCATAGTCATTTGCCCTACTTTTTCAGAGAGGGTCATTCTGGCTATTAAATCTTCAACCCTTTCATCAACTGAAGCAGTAGGATCGAGATAAGTTTGAGCAGCGCAGAGATTAAAACAAAGTAGGAAGAAAAGAATTTGGGGAGTTTTCATACATTTAATTGGCTTACATTAGAAAGCTAATATATCAAATATTATTTCATTAAGTGGTTGGACAAAAATAATTAGTGTTTTAGATCGATCAGATTTTTGGAGTTGATCGAGACGAATTCGCAAGGTGATTCATATCAGCTGAGCATTCAACGAAGAGCAGCTCAAAAAGATGACATCATAAAGTGATAATTATTTTTGTCCAACCACTTACCTAAGAATTGAATATTTTGGAGCAGCTCAAATTTTTTACTTATGAATCCTAAGGATCTTTTTCAATACATCAGTTATTTGCAGTATCCTTTAATGTTAATTGCCCTTTTTTATAGCATAAAGCCAATGGTTTTTGGCTTTGAAACGATTTGGGATGACTATAACAATTTGCTCATGTTTATGGGATTGGCTATTAGTTTCTCAACCTTACAGGATACAACTAAAACTCAGAATAAAATCTCACAAAGGGTTTGGGAAAATCCAACCTATGGTAAGATAACGATTGGGGTTTTACTTTTTACTACATTCTTATTATTAGCTATTGGCATTACGGGACTTTATGCTGCGAAAGATTCAGTATTGAAAAATCTATCTATGGGAGTAATCGTATTGGGTTTAGGTATGATAGGTATGGCAAAAGCAATGCTAGAAATGTTTGAAAATCATCGTTTGGATAAGAAAGAAATACCCAATCAAAGTTATCAATAGCGCATCTTTCATTTTACTTGATAAGGAACCTGATGTTTCAGAAAACCAATAAGCGGATATTGTTTCGTCCAACAAGTATAAATGATTGATTATGTCAAGTATTGTAGTTAACTTAAAGTAGTATTAAATTACACTACCTCAGTTAAGTAATGGACAAAAAATGAGTATCCGATTTAGAGCTAGTTATTTTGACTTATAGTAAGGCATTTTTTGAAGGA
>JBCBCD010001124.1:0-2529 GCA_038530915.1 Bacteroidota bacterium | reverse complement strand
GCGCCCTGTATAACCCCAAAAAACCAAATGAAAACAATCTACATATGAAAAATCTTCTCAGAAGATCTGAATTCTTTTATTATGAAACACCATCAAAATTGAATGTTTCCATCAAAAAACATTTTTAACAAAGAATTAACTCCAAATTATTGAAAAGTTGAATTTTGTTACATTTTTGATCGTGCAAATAAAATACAATTTTTGAAAAAAAACCAACTCCAAATAGTTAAATACTGTTAAGTCAATGTTTTAACATAAAATTGAAAATAGATTGGCAAAAGTAAAAAAAGTATTCATATGCTCTGAATGTGGTGCTACCTCTCCAAAATGGATGGGTAAATGCAACTCTTGTGGAAGTTGGAACACATTTCAGGAAGAAATAATCAATAAGCCCACTACTATCGAAGTTAAGCGTTCTGCCTGGATTTCTAAAGGGGGCTCCAATGAAAAAAACCAACCGGTCTTAATTTCCGATGTCCAAACAGGGCAACACAAAAGAATTCAAACTGCTGATACCGAACTCAACAGAGTTTTGGGTGGCGGTATAGTCAGAGGAGCTCTAATGCTGATTGGTGGCCAACCGGGTATTGGTAAATCCACCCTCATGCTACAGGTAGCTTTGCATATGCCTAAAGCTAAAATTTTGTACGTTTCAGGTGAAGAAAGTGAAGAACAGATTAAAATGAGGGCAGAAAGAATCACCCAACTGGACTCCAAATGTTACATCCTTAATGAGACCAACATTAATGAAATCCTTAAGCAGATTCAAAAGGTAGAACCCGAGTTTGTAGTAATTGATTCGATACAAACCCTTTCCTCTCCTCATATCGACTCCATGCCAGGGAGCATCTCACAGGTGAGAGAATGTGCAGGTGAACTACAACGATTTGCTAAAATGTCTAATGTACCCATATTTATTATTGGGCATATTACCAAAGATGGTACCATTGCCGGACCAAAACTTTTAGAACACATCGTAGATGTTGTCCTTCAATTTGAAGGAGATCAACATTACGTCTACAGGATACTACGCACCCTAAAGAATCGCTTTGGATCTACTGATGAAATGGGCATTTATGAGATGAGAGCCAGTGGATTACGAGAAGTAGTGAACCCTTCTGAATTATTGATTTCTCAAAAAGAAGAAGACCTGAGTGGTAGTGCAATTGGAGCTACACTAGAAGGTATGCGTCCTTTTCTAATCGAGACACAAGCATTGGTCAGCACTGCTGTGTATGGTACCCCACAACGTTCTGCTACTGGTTTTGACTTGCGTAGGTTGAGTATGTTATTGGCTGTATTGGAAAAAAGAGGGGGCTTGCCATTCGCCCAAAATGATGTCTTCTTAAATATTGCAGGTGGAATTAAAGTAGATGATCCTGCCATTGATCTTTCCATTGTGAGTGCATTAATTTCCTCTCTTGAAGATGTATCCATTCCCGGAGATATTTGTTTCTCTGGTGAGGTAGGTTTATCCGGAGAAATTAGAGCAGTAAGCAAAATAGAACAACGAATTCAAGAAGCTGACAAATTGGGCTTCAGTCAAATTTTTATTTCTAAATACAATGCTAAAGGCTTAAAAACTGACAAGTATAACATTGATATTCAGACCATTAGTAAGATTGAGGAGTTGTACCAAAAACTATTCAGTTGAGGGCCTAGAAGTTTAGAGGGTTAGAGGGTTAGAGGGTTAGAGGGTTAGAGGGTTAGTTAAATTTTAGTTACCCTTCTAACCCTCTACCCCTCTAAACTCCTTCGAGTTCCAGGTGTTTTATATAAAAGTCAAACACAATGAAAACTACACCGGCTACCATAAATCAAGATCAACCCATTCTGTTATTTGATGGAGTATGTAATCTTTGTAATGGGGCGATTCAATATGTAATAAAGAATGATCCAAAGGGGAAATTCAAATTTTCTGCCTTACAGAACGAGTTTTCCCAAAACCTACTGAAGTATTACGATCCAGCTCTGTTAGACCTCGATACTGTTATGTTGGTTTACAAGGATAAAGTATATGTAAAATCCAATGCAGCACTTGAATCTGCTCGATTAATGGGCGGGCTTCACAGTCTTTTATACCTCTTCAAAATTGTACCTCGTTTCCTCAGAGACCCCTTTTATAATTGGGTGGCTAAAAACCGTTACCGTTGGTTTGGGAAGAAAGATAGTTGTTGGTTGCCCACTCCCGAACTAAAAGCTCGTTTTATTGATTAGGTTGTTCGTATTTACAGGCTCTCATAAAGTTCATGAAAAAAGAAAAGAAATTCCTAGCTCACCAGAATGAAAAGGCAGAGGCATAGAGTGCAATCTTACAGCTGCTTGGGAAGAATTACAATAATAAAGATATGGGTTGGTATTCTTTTTGAAAGTCCCTATTTTCGGGCATTCAAAATAGGAACTAAAAATAGTTGGAGTTTGTTTGAGTCAAAATGCTTTACTTTTTGACTCAAACAAACTCCAACTATATGTAATTGCCAAAACACAAGCGTGAAAACTAATATTCCTGATAATATCTTCACTAAACTT
>JBCBCD010001123.1:0-2538 GCA_038530915.1 Bacteroidota bacterium | reverse complement strand
TTAACAATTTAAGCACACTCTGATCTTTTCTGTAAAATTCGGGATAACTCATGTTTGGGTTGTATTCTATTCTGAGGTAGAATACTTTTTTTTGTGAAATCTATTCTTGCTAGTACCGTGTAACAAAAGTTAATTAATATTTTGAACGATCAGATTTTTAGCCTAGATGAGGCGCAGCACAGTAGCAATTCATATTGGTACGAGCATGCAACGAAATATAGGTTAAAAAGATGAATTCAAAATATTGAGAAATTTATGTTATACGGTACTAGCGTAATGGACTTTTTACTTGAAATCTAGTATATTAGAGAAAACTAAACTTAGAACTATGCTACAGTTAACTTACCTAAAGAATTCTCTAGAGAGACTAGCAACGCAAGGAAGTTGTAAGGGATATTAACGAAAATGACTAATTGGAATGTGCAATGCGTGTTTTAATTAGTCGTGTTCGTTAATAGAATAGTTACCTACAAGCAGAAAAAAAGAAACCAATGTTCAACATATTCAAAAAGAAAGAAGTTAAACATAAATCGAATCCTAAAACAGTTTTATGTATTCCAGGGAATTGGAATGATAGAAATGAAATTGTTAAATCAATCGCAGAATCAAACCTAAATGAATTCATTTTTGCAGGTATGGTAGTGTTGAATATAAAAACAAATAAAGGATTTGAATTACAGATTGAGGAATACGACAAAAACTTAAAAGAGTCATTTAGAATTGCAGGTTCGGTAAATAGAGTTGAAAAAGAATTTATAGAAGAAATCGGAAAACACAAATTTGTCGTTTATTTAATTGGGGAAACAGGAAATCTAAAAGATGCAAAAGAAATAGCTGAAGCAGCAACGGCAATTTTAAAAGTGGGTGGAATCGGAGTAAAAGTAGAAACAACAGGAAAAGCTTTTACAAAAGAACATTGGAGCGAATTAATAACAGATTTTGAAGAAGGCAATTTATACGAAATGTTCGTACTTGACTCCATAAGTGACGGAAATGGAACTGTTTATACTTGTGGAATGCATAATTTGGGATATAAAGATGCTATAGTGAATGGCGAAGAATTTCAAGATGCAGTTGAATTACTTTCAATTTTTGGATACTACCAAATAATAGATAAACCTGAAATAAAGACAGGTCAAACATTTGGAACGTCAATAGATTCACCAGTATTTGAAGTAATAGAAGAAAAAAATCAACCTTATAAAGGAGATGAATTATTTGAGAATAGCTTTGGAATGTGGAGATTAAAGAGAAAATAAAAAAAGAAGCTAGTAGGTAACATTGTATATGTGTTCATGTTGAGCAAAAGCTCGTCACGCCACATATACGAGACCATTTGCTGCTATTAGTAAAAACAAAAAATACACAAAGGTGAAATTTACAGATTTCGGAAATGGAATTTTTACAGTTGATAATTTCTTCTCTGAGCAAGAATGCAAAGATTGGATTCAAAAAAGCGAAGAAATAGGATATGAAGAAGCGAAAATTAGTTTTGGACAAAGACAGGTTTTGATGAAAGGAGTTAGAAATAACGAAAGACTGATTTATGATAGCAATGATTTGGCTGAAGAACTATGGGAAAGAGTGAAAGAATATGTGCCAAAAGAAACCTATCTCGGAGTAGCAAGCGGATTAAACGAGCGATTTAGATTTTATAAATATTACCCGGGACAAGAGTTCAAACCGCATCAAGACGGAAGTTATTATCGAAATATTCATGAATGGAGTTCATTTACATTTATGATATATTTAAATGAAGATATGATTGGAGGTGAAACGAAATTCAATTATGATTCAATTAAACCTGAGATAGGAAAAGCTCTAATTTTCAGACATGAATTAGTCCATTCAGGAAGTAAAGTAATTGAAGGTTTTAAATACGTACTAAGGACCGATGTTATGTACAGAAGAAAACCTAAAAAGGAAGAATAAAAAAGAAAACAGCAAGTGAGGCTATGCGCCTCACCTGCGTTTGCATCAGACGTTGGGCATCATAAAGAAAAAAATAGAACCATGAAAATCACGATAAAAGATGAAAATTTTGCTGGGAAAGCATTAAGCCAAATTCTAATTGAAATTGAGAAAGATTCCTGTACACTTAAAGAAATTATAGAAAAACGAGTGGAAGCAGAAGTCGAAAAGTATAATAAACTTCTACTAAAATATTTTACAGGACTTGTACAGCCGACAGAATCAGAAGCTACATTAAATGGTTATTTGGTTGGCAATAGAAGAAAAATAGATGTTGAAAAACAGGTTTTCGTAGCACTTAACGCATTCCAAAAAAATTCATTCTTCGTTTTAGTCGACGATGAACAAATTACGGAACTTGATGAAGTCATTGAACTTCAATCTAAAAGGAAAATAAGTTTCATTAAACTAACTCCGCTTGTTGGAGGATAATCTAAACGCACCTGATGACAACGAAAGAATTAATAGAAGACCAATTAAAATAATACTCGAAAAGAAAAGAAAGCGGAGAGGCTCATTATAAAATAAAGGATTTTTATAGCTTATTTTATGTAAACAAGCGTTTTT
>JBCBCD010001122.1:0-2539 GCA_038530915.1 Bacteroidota bacterium | reverse complement strand
AAAAATGGTTACAATGCCGGAACAGATCAACAGCGCCTTGATGATTTACACAGTATGTTTCGTGATCTCAATGTAAAAGCGGTTTGGTGTGTTAGAGGTGGTTATGGCTGTACGCGTTTACTACCAATGATAGATTATGAACTGATCCGAAATAACCCCAAAATACTTATAGGGTATAGTGACATCACTGCCCTGTGTAATATTATTTTTCAAAAAACAGGCTTGGTTACCTTCCATGGTCCTGTTGCTTCATCTACTTTTGAAGATTACAGCATTAAGGCCATTCAAAAAGTTTTGATGGAAGCAAAACCCATGAATATACAGCTCAATAATCATCCTAATAAAATTCCTACTGTTGATTGTCAACCCTTTACTTTAAAAGCTGGTGAAACAAGCGGGGTTTTAGCTGGAGGGAACTTATCATTATTAGCAGCTATGGTAGGGACGCCATACGAAGTCGATTTAAACAATAAGCTCGTTTTTATAGAAGAAATTGGAGAAAAACCCTACAGAATTGATAGGATGCTTACCCAACTAAGACAGTCTGGGAGTTTTAAAAATGTCAAAGGTATTGTAATGGGTATCTTCAATGATTGCAACCCTGAGCCCGAAGATGAGTCTCTTAGTTTAAAACAGTGCCTTGTAGACCGATTAAAAACAATTGATGTTCCTATACAATACGGATACGCTTTTGGACACATACGACATCAATTTGTTTTGCCTGTAGGTATAAATGCTCAACTAAATACGTTAAAGAACAGTTTATTACTTACAGAAACTGCCGTAAGCTAAATACCTTAGCACATTTTATATATTATAGTTTACAAGCGAATGCATTATTCATAGAAATAAAATATATTGCAATAATATAATTTTGTATTCCATACAAAAAAAGGCCTCTTTCTGATTGCGCCTACGTTAATCTCAAAAACTGTTTAGTGTTATGTAGGCTTATTCTATGTAGGATAAGTTTTATGGTTTTTATTCTTGCTAATAACAAAATCAAAAAATATGACAGCTTTGATGTCCACTTCATTTAGAAAAGTATTTACTTATCAATTGAATCATCCTGCTTCAGCCGAAGTTGTCTTTCCTCTTTTTAGCCCAGAACGAGAGGTGGAATGGTTGGATGGAATTGCTTATCAATTGATTTATTCGGATAGTCGCAGCATGGAATCTGATGCGGTATATGCCAGTGCTATACATACTGAAAGACCTTCTTTTGGTATTGTTAATTATTATAATCCGGAAGATTTAACGGCAGAGTTTATCCAATTCAACCCTGACAATAGTCTGGTTAAGATTTCTATAAAGGTCAATCCAATTGATATGGAAAATTGTAGTACTCATGTTGCTCATCAATTTACTGCTTTGAATGTAGCTCATATTGATTTTTTAGAAAATCACATGGAGGATTTGTTCCAACAAAATATGGCATGGAGAGAAAAATCAATTAACTTTTATATTCAAAATGGTAAGAAGCTAAGCAGACAATCCTGACCTAAATGAAAATATCTATAAAACCTTACAGACTCCCTTTAAAACATACCTTCACAATAGCTCACGGCAGCAGGACCCATCAAGATGCAGCTGTAGTTACTCTTGAGAAAAATGGCCAATATGGAATTGGCGAAGCAACTGCTGTTTCTTATTATGGCTTATCCATTGAAGAAATGATTGGTACTTTCCAATCAAAGATTGCAGCATTGGAAGCTATTCCTTTTGAAAACCCAAAGCAGTTTTGGGAGGTCTGTCAACCTATTATTTCTAAAGTCCCTTTTCTACAATGTGCTTTAGATGTGGCGGCTTATGATTGTTATGCAAAATTAAGTCAAAAGCCATTGTATGAATTATGGGGTTTAAATATAAATCAACTCCCCCTCTCAAATTATACCATAGGAATCGATTCGGTCGATACGATGGTCACTAAAATGCAGGAAGTGCCCTGGCCGGTTTATAAGATCAAGCTGGGGACTCAAAATGATCTCGAAATCGTAAAAGCACTCCGCCAACATACGGACGCAAAATTCCGCGTAGACGCCAATACGGGTTGGACGGCAAAACAAACCCTCGAATTGGCTCCTCAATTGAAAGAATTGGGTGTTGAATTTATTGAGCAACCACTTAAAGTAACCGATTGGGAAGGCATGAAGTTATTAAAAGCTGAAAGCCCAATTCCCATTATTGCTGATGAAAGTTGTCAATTGCTTACGGATGTAGAAAAATGTGCCGAACATTTTCATGGTATTAATATCAAGATTATGAAATGTGGTGGACTCACTCCTGCCCTCGAAATGATAAAATTGGCAAGGGAACGTAATATTGAGATCATGGTCGGGTGTATGGCTGAATCTTCAGTAGGTATTTCTGGTATAGCTCACTTACTTCCTTTGATTGATTATGCAGATATGGATGGTGCTATGTTGCTTGGAGAAGATATTGCTTCAGGAGTACATTTTAAAGCAGGCATTGCACAGTTTCCAGATCGATTTGGTACGGGCGCTGTTTTGGTTTAGAAAGTTTAACTTGCCTACGGCCT
>JBCBCD010001121.1:0-2542 GCA_038530915.1 Bacteroidota bacterium | reverse complement strand
TGGCTGATTATGCACCCTCCTTATCTGA
Organism: Bacteroidota bacterium; assembly: GCA_038530915.1. GTDB lineage: Bacteria > Bacteroidota > Bacteroidia > Chitinophagales > Saprospiraceae > JANQPA01. The sequence continues at coordinate 2,514 of JBCBCD010001121.1, read as the reverse complement.
TAAAATCATCCATTTCACTGCCTTTGGAGTGTCCGGTCACAATTAGCTTATCAAAATTGGACTTTTGATTTTGCAACCAAGATTTTAAGCCACCATCTCGAAGCTTTGTCCATTCTTGATAGTAATAATCGTGCACTTCTTTTGTTTTATCTGTATTGTTTGATCCGGACCATTTTATGAATTTGCCTTTCATCCCACTTTCCAAATTGGCATCTGTGGAAACCCCGGGAAAAGCGAGCCATGCCACTCGATCAGAAATGGTTACCAGAGCATAGGTTTTACCAGTAGATCCATCTGCTTCAGTGACATTCTTCGTAAAGAGCTGAGCATTTTTCATCATGCTCTTCCAAGTATTGGAGTCCTTGTATTTATTCCAGAGTGTGGACCAGTATTTGGTAGACTCCAGAAAATCTGCATTTTCGTCTGATTTGGCTCCTTTTTCCACCATACGAGAGAGCAATGCAGCGTAGATGTCTTCATAATAATCGACCTGCTGACTATTTGCAGGAGTGTACAAAAAGACAATGGCTACAATGAGTAAGGACTTAGAACAAAGTGAAAAAAAACTGATTTTGGAATTGTTCATTGTTTGAGTTTTTTGGATTTGGAAGAATCGATTTGGGTTTTAGTCAATTTTAGTGATCAAAAACTTCTGTGTATCGCTTTTTGTGCAATCATTAAGTTGAAGGTTCATGGCAATAGGGTTAGTAGACAGTATGGATAGATCGATGCATTTATTAGGATTGGCAAGAGAGCGAAACTGTTGAGTTCTGCCATCGTAGATCCATTTTCTGGTTGCTATATCACTTGCACTTCCCATGAGTTGGATGTTTGTACCTGTTACGACCTGATTATCTTTGAGTCCCAGGCAAAGGTCTTTATTGGAGCTGTATAAAATTTGGTTGTTGTTGAATACCCAGCTGATCGTATTGCTGCCACTGTCTTTTTTGTCTATGAGCTGGATGTTGGAGGTTAAGGTACCCGCAGTAACCAGGTCAGTATTCGTCTTGGAAAGGATGTATTGATTTGCTGAAGGTGTATTGACAGTGGTCGTACCATTTATTAACCATTGATCTGCTTTTGTACCGTTGGTGATACAGTCCCAGAGCATAACATTGGTACCATTGGTAGTGCTTCCATTATTGGCAATATTCAAGCACTTGCTGGTATTTAGAGAAGAACGCAACTGCTTGGTAACCCCATCATAAATCCATCTTTGCTCATTGTGTGCCATACAATCCCAAATGCGTATATTGGTGCCATTGGTGGTTTGACTATCTTTGACATCCACACACCTTTTTGAATAATCGGCCAAACGGATAAAATAACCGTCAAAATTCCATTTCTGTGCACTGGTAGTATTACAATCCCAAAGCTGGATATTGTTGCCATTAGAATAACCATTGTGATCATTGTCGAGGCACTTTTTTGTGTTGGCAGCCATTTTAATAATAGTCACAGGAGATTGTGAGGTTAACTCATAAGTTGCATATCCGTTTTTAGGTCTTTTAGTGGACCCAAATTTCTCAGTATAATAGTTCACTACGTTCATTTCTTCATTGAGGTAGCTGCGTCCGCCTTTTTTTCTACTACCACCGGAGTATCCGCCACCACCACCAGCTTCACTAGTTAAAACATCACCAATACCGCCAGCTCCGAAGCCCCAGCCTCCGGAGTGGTATCCTGACTTGCCCCCGTCGTAACCAGAGCCTCCCGTGGGTTCTCCTGAGTCAGGTCCATCAGGCCAGCCAGCATGTGCATGAGGGTGACCATTTGCATTTCCAAAGGCACCGGCTCCTGCAAATACTCTTCTTTCTTCTTCTGTGTATTGTCCTATTATATTGTAATAACCAGACTGTCCATCTCCAATTTTACTTGCAGAATACTCGTGCCCATTTTTTCCATTGTATCCAGTTCCCCAAGCCCAAGTAGCTCCAGAACCACCTGCAGCTACTATTAGTATTTTCCATTTGTCATTGGCGTCCGGACCTTTATAAGCGATTCCGGTGCCACCACCACCACCTGCTCCTCGCATATTGGCATCATCCGCATTATAGCCATCTCCTTTACCTCCAACCATAAACCGAATGGTTCCGCCCGGTTGAATCTGTTGGTTGTCAGGGCCAATTTCAAAGGTCGCAAGTACCAAAGCGCCACGTCCCCCCTCGTAGGTTTTTACCCTTTCAATAGCACCGCCATCACCACCCACAGCAGCCAAGGTGATGTATTTAGCAGTGGTAGATTTATCGATGGTCATGTCTTCGTATTGACGTTTGAATTCCTTAGTTGCTATTTGTGCCAATAGGCTATTCCAACTGAATAAGGTTAAGATCAGCACACAGCTTAGGTATTTGAGGCTGGTAATTAATTGTATTGCTTTCATGATTTTTAAGTTTTTTTATACAAAAATGCGGGTAACCGCATTAGAGAAATTGAAGTATTGTATTGCTTTTATGGAGTATTGTTAAGCAGTTGTTTCAAGTTTTCTGCTGTCAGCAGAAAACTTGAAACAAC
>JBCBCD010001120.1:0-2552 GCA_038530915.1 Bacteroidota bacterium | reverse complement strand
CTCTGGCGGCCAAGCTGTAGGTGAGCGACCCCATTATCAGGGTCAATATCAAGCACTTTCTCAATCATATGATAAGCACTGTCCATTTTATTTTGATACACGTAATTGGTGGCCATCAGGAAATACAAATCAGGAGATTCTTGAAGCCTAGCCTTTGCTTTATTAATGATACTAATAGCCGCCGAGGTATCTTTTAGACTCTCAGATTTGAGGTTAGACCAATTGTTGTACCAATAGAAAACATCAGGCTCTACTTCAACTGCTTTTGCATAGCTCCGATCGGCTTCCTCATATTTTCCCATCATCTTGAGCGTAAGACCCATTGCGTTGTGGAGATGACCTGATTTAGGTTCTATTTCGACTGCCTTTTCAAATTTATTTAATGCTCCTTCATAATCTTGGATACCAAAAAGTGTCCAACCCCAATTGGTCCAGGCTGATCTAAATTTGGGATCTATTTCTGTTGCTTGTTTGAATTTTTTAGCTGCTTCTTTGGGTTTGTCTTGTTGGTTGAGCATATTTCCCCAGGCCAGGTAGCCCCAGGCAGCTTCTTGTGGCGTTTGACCGATGATGTCCTGGATGATCTCTTGAGTCTGAAAATAGTCTTCCTTTTTATAATGGTAAACAGCCATGCGGTAAGGATCACTCTTTCGCAAAATGGATTTAGCAGCTTCCTGGATGACTTTAATGATGGCTTTTGTTTTACCCCCTTCTTCGTATATTTCTATATAAGTTTCCGGAGGAAAACCAGTTTGTCTAAGTGTTAGAGCAATTTCATTATCCAGATCAGTCAATTCTCCTGTTATCTTTTTGGTCTCTTTTCCAAACATTGACTGAATGTAATACATGATGGAATTCATAGTTACACCGATACCAAGTACTTCAATATTGAGATCGGGTTGTGAACCCCATTGTATTTCATCGCTTTCTTCTTTAGAGGAAGAAACGAAATCTTCCAGGTTTTTTACTTCATCCATGACCCTTTGGGCAATCACAGATCCATTATAACCTGCTTCTTGAATATTTTTGGGGACTTGAAAGGCTTCAATAGTATACCTATCATTTCTTAATCCTTTGATGATAAATAAGAGTACACCAATTAGGATGACTATGACACCCAGTCGCCAACTGGTTTGGTATATTTTTTTACCTACTTCAACGAGCTGTTTGCTATCCAGCTTAATCTTTGGTAGTTTGAATCTCAATTTGGCCATGAATTCTAATGCGTATTGTTTTCTTTTACAAATTAATACAATTCAAGTAAATAAGATGTGAAATGGATGTTGTGTGTTCTGTGAAAGCCGGGGTTCCTTTTGCCGAAGACAACACACAACAATTTAAAGCTTCACCAATTTAAACGACTTTTTGCGATGAATATGACTCAAAATAATACGCATGTTCTCAGTATTATGAGGATAGGATTTGATATGAGCGTCAAGGTCTTCAACCGACTGAAAGCTTTCATCCTTTTCTATATATCCAAACCCCTGATATTGTCCATTTTTTATCAAAACAATTGATTGTTCTTGGGGATTCCTGCCATTGTCGATGATTAGAAAATCCTGATCGAAGGATATGCCTAGGTAGGGTAGGGCTTCCTGTACTCTTTCGTTATAAGCCTCAGGAGATTCAATACCTATGCAAGCACCGGTACATTGTTTAAGGTGATAAGCAAAACAAGGACCATTTCCTTTTTCTTTCCCCATAAGCTTACTACACAAACCAAATTTTTCTTGTAAGGCAGCGAGTTTTCCTCTGACAGAACTTACCGTGGGATATTCACCAACGATATTGAGGTTTTTTCTTTCACTCAATTTAATCTTATCGTAAGTAAAACGGATGTAGCCATTTTCATCTTTCCATTGATGGATGGTATAGGGGAAATGTTTATTTCTTTGTGCTCGATTGATAGCGGGTTGTAAACGTTTTATTTCGTAAGATTCTAACAATAAGGCGATCAATTCAGATCCAGTTCTTTCATAAGAAATATCTCTAACGAAGCGTTGCATTTTAGCTCCTTTTCGGCTGATTTTTGAAAAGTGCTCTGCTACCCGCTTTTTCAAGTTGATGCTTTTCCCCACATACACTACATTTCCTTGTTCATCATGGAAATAGTAAACACCACAGTCTTCAGGTAAGGCATGTATCTTTTCTAAATCAATGGTACTGGGGAGTAAAGACTCTTTGATTCCGAGGTTGACCATGTCCCAAATTTCTGTTTCCGACCTTTCGTGTTCCAAGATGATATTAAACAATTTGGTGGTTGCCATAGCATCTCCCATGGCACGGTGTCTTGCATCATTTGGAATATTAAAGTGACGAGCAAGATTGGAAAGACCGTAGGAAGTTAATTCAGGAAAAGTTTTTCGACTCAACCTTACCGTGCAAAGCTGTTTGCGGGTATAGGCAAAACCCAGTCTGCTGAATTCTTGTTTTACAAAGCTGTAATCAAAGCGTACATTGTGGGCAACAAAGACGGCTCCTTCTGTGATTTCTACTATTTGCTTGGCTACTTCGTAAAATTTTGGGGCATCGGCTACCATATCCTGAAT
>JBCBCD010001119.1:0-2556 GCA_038530915.1 Bacteroidota bacterium | reverse complement strand
ACCACCACCATTATTGCGAAGGTCAACCACCCAACCGACCAAAGATTCATTATCCTGTTGGGCAATGGTGCGTTGAATATTTTCAGCAAAATCTTTCGCTTCTTGTTCGTTTCCAGAAAAACCTGTAACCCTAACGTAGCCTACATTTTCTAAATCGATTACAGGGGCTGATTGGGTGGAACAATCTAGGTCGGATTGTCCAACAAGAGCCTGTCCCGTTGGCTTGCGAACAAAACTATGGTTGTCTCCCAACAGCGTAATAGCAGTTCGAATCACTGGGTCTAAGGAGGCTCGTGTTTGCTTTCCTTGGGCTTCATTGAGCACTCTTGTGCGAAAAACAGTCCAGTCGATTGTTTTTCGATTTATGGAATTCGCCTCCATGACATCCATCATATTGTTAAGCCAATCAATTTGTGCTTGTTCCAAAGCGTTGATGGTACGTCCAGGTTGCGGTGGTTGGGTAACATCGTCTTCTGTGCTATCACTTGAACAAGCGAATAGCACAAGAGCAAGAGACAACAAGAAATATCGTTTAAAACAGAAGCTGGAAATCATTCAACGTTGTTTTGACATAAGTGTTCTTTACAAGATACTATAAAATGTTTTTGGAATCAATCAGTTGGATATCCCTTGGCTACTATGTGGTTCGGTAATATGATTTACAGAAATTCAAATTATTTCAACGTTTCACCTGAAACGAAAATGAATGTTTCCCTATAAGTCCATTGGTATCAACACCCTCTATATTACCTATAAAAAGTGTGCTGATATCGGAGCAAAAGAATTCCAATTTTGCTTCTCCATTTTCATCAGTAATCAAAGAAGGCTCCCATAAGAGTGTATTGCGATAGTCGGGAAAAGGGTCTACTGCAATGTCGTGTTTTGGTTGGTAAAACTCACGTTTACCATAGAATCCCTTTATTCGAACAATTCCGAACAGTTCTAGAAGTTCTAAAGCTGTATACCTAGGGTATTTGTAGGGAGGAAGTGGAGGGTTTCGAAACACTTCTGCTCCAAGTATATCTTTATGCCCCTTAATCCAAGTTTTTCTATTATCGTCCCAGACCTCCATGTAAAAATATACTTCACCTTCTTTCGGTTTTCTATTTTCCCGGTCGTCTACATGATACTCGCAGTTGAGGATATTGTATTTGCAAACGTAATCTGGGTTTATTGTTTTGGCGAGACTATCAAGAGTTCCAAAGTACTTTTCACGGTAAGGATTTCTTTTCTTTGACTTTACGGATACCTCCTTTAGTCCTATAGTTCCTGTAGGGGCACTAAGATAATTTGTTGGCTCTGTAATAGAATCAATGCTTAAAGTAGGGTATGATAATTTCTTTTTATCCAACCATTTATTGAATTCAGTATAACCAATAATTACTTTAAATTTGGATTTTTGAGTTGACGGTACTCTTAAATATAGGTACCCTTTGTTTCCCATCTTCAAATGTCTTGGGTTAATATGGAAATTACCCGTTGATTCATTTGGAGAGATAAAATCAATCTGATTGTTATGAACTGGGTTATAGGCCAAAACAACTGGAAAGTTACCTTTCTGATTTTTCCGTTTTCTATAAACAAAACCTTGAATCGAATCAGATACCAGGGGTCTTTTTAGTATGGGCAGCTGCTTCAAGTTTTCTGTGCGCCAAGTATATCTTCGCCAGCCGTTGGTCATCAACAATAAGTCTAATGCGCGGTTTCGATTAGGGTTCAGAGTATCAAAATACATTTGAGGGTTATGAATTTTTCCCTGAAGTGCCGAGGATAAATAGTAATGGGTAAAAATGTTCTTGGGGTCTTCGGTATTCGTGTAGCCATTATCATGAATGGAAATGCCCAGATTGGCTCGTATTGGATTCTCATTAGCGTCGGTCACCTTCAATTTTAAGATGACTTTATCTCGCTTGTTAAAAGATGGTGCATGAGAAAACTCAGTTTCAATATGTAACCTTTGCTCTAGGTTTACATATACTAATCGTTCTGACATAGGTTGTAAACGATCATTGAAAAGTGTAACTTCCGCAATACCTTGGGGGATGTCGTTCAAACGAAGATTAATATCTAAAGAGTCTTTAAACTTTGACTCCACCATTCGATATGACACCCCTCGAACTTGAATTCTGATATAGAATTTGGAATCCGTCAAATCTCCTGTGTTTAAAATCCTTAATTTTAAAGTTCCCTTTGTTGATTCTATATATTTCAAAACAGCGCCTGTAGATAAACTCTTGGATATGGGAAAAACTCTATTTTCTAAATCTTGGTCTATTTTTACAGTATAGTGTTTACCTGTTCTTGGAACGAAATCAAAACTTCCCATACCATCATTTTCACTGGAAAATTGTAATTGAGGTACACCATCCATTAAAAGAGCGCCGGATATATTTACAGGCAAGTTTGCACTATCCAATGCTTTGAACGCAACTCGATTGTTCAAGTTGGCAATCAAATCTCCACCTTCCGGGAATAGTAATAGAGAATTGAATACTTTTGCATATTCTTTCTTGGCATCTTGCTTGTCAAGAATACTATTTACAATTTTTAATTTTC
>JBCBCD010001118.1:0-2556 GCA_038530915.1 Bacteroidota bacterium | reverse complement strand
TTGCTTTACACTCGCATTTAGAGCCGCTCCTTTGTCGCTCGCTAAATGCTCTTTAGGCCCTCCCTTAAGCCCATTTTTTTAACGACAAAACAAATAATGCCATTCGATTAGTCATTGGTTATCAATAATTTTATTAAAGTTATAAAATCTTTGCTCTTTCATGCAAAATTCGGGATGAACTGTATTTTTTCACCTTTGGGTAGCAAGCGTTTCATGGAGTAAGTAGTGCATTCTTATGTGGAAGTGAACGCATACTATTTTACTGAAAGGCCCAAGAAATCTCCTACTGACAGATAAGAGATCGACCCAACCGGCTACAGTCGGTATGTCGATCTCTTACGAGTAGTAATGGATTTAATAGCCACTACCCAAAACTGTTGCCGGATCATATGCAGATCCAGTTAAACTCTTTTTTTCGCAGCTCTTCAAGCATTTCGAATGTACAGAGCAAGGTGTACATTCACGACTCTCACAACAATATCCCTTTCCCTTTGCCGACCAGAAGCGGGGCTCGAAGCCCAGGACCTTTCCTACTTCTGCCTCAAACTGCTTATTATTTACTTTTAAATCAATCGTCTTTAAGCCATCACTAGAAAATTCCATTTTCTTTAAAAAAGAAAGTGCAAACTTGCGATCCTTAAAGTACCTCGACAGGATCTTGTTTTCTTTGGCTTGTGCGTAGAATTCTGCATGAGTCCTTGCCATTTTGTATTTCTTATTGCGATACATACTCGTATACTGTTGATCCGATTTTGCCAATTGACTGCTCTGAGAAAACGCGGGGACAACGAATATCAACGCTAAAAAAATTTGTACTAATACTTTCATTTTTAGAATTATTTTGTTTCTGAATAAAAGTAGAAGGTTTCTCAGTAAAGGCCATCATCCTTTTGGGTGATTTAATCTTATACCCCCCTTAAACACTTAAACTTCCTACCGATCTTAAACTAGCTTCCCCGCCACATAATCCTCCAAATACCCAAAATGCTGCCCCAATTGTCCATCCACTGCAATCGTTGCACGGTCTAATAAATCACTTTGTACTTTTTGGAATTCCGGTAAAATATGTGAGATAAACTGCTCCCCAAATGCCCTGGAAGCATCACGCGGCAATTCATTGGGTAAGTTATCAATAGTCATCATATCGATTCCTTCTTCTTGATAAGGTGCTACGGCTTCTTCTTTTTCAGGATCATAGCCAAATACAGGATCAGCTATGGTTGAAGCATATAAAGTTGAAGGAATAGAGGATATAGGTGCAATATCGCAAGTCACATCTGCAATGACTTCTATTTTGAAAGTCTCCTCCTTCATTTCTTCTTTGGTGAAAAAAGCAGGTGCTTTGTTGTCCCAGAAAATCCCGTTGATCATGATGTCACTGATTTCCGTAAAAGGCTTGAAATTGCTGACAAAATCCTCCGGTGAGCTGTAATAATCTTTCGTTTCAAAAGGCTGACCATCTTTGCTCTTGATGTAATAAGGCACTCTCAATTGGGTGAATACCGCTTCATCAAACTCCTCCTTTAGAAATGCTTCCGGTGTTACTTCACGGATACCCATATCTCTTAATACTTCTGCAGCTCCCTTTCCTACTCTACCGGTACCGGTCAAGACAATCTTGATGTTGGGCCATTTGTATTGCTTGTAAGCGGCTTGTGCTTCTGCATAATCATACATGTCCTTCATGCGCTTCAACTCAAACAAGCGGCTGCGTTTCCCATAGGTATAGAGTGCATTATGTGCGCCTACCATACCTGCAAAACGACCAAAAGCAATCAACCTTTTGCCCTTATCATCCGTCAATACTTCATAATCAATCAGGCGGATGTTTTTTTCCATGATCGCCAACAACAGCTTTCGGTTGTAAGCTTGTGCTTTTATGGTATGGGAGAAAAAGCAATACGTTTTATTCGGAATCAACTGATCAATAGGTACTTCTTTTACGCCCATCAACAAATCACAGTCTGACAGATCAGTGGTTAACTGTATCCCTGCAGCTTCGTAGGCACTATCCGGGAAGCATCTGCCCGGTGATGGTTCTACTTTGATGGTGACATCGGGATGGTTTTCTTGTATTTGTTGGCATTGCTCCGGAGATAGAGGAACGCGAGAATCCGGTGGTACTTTTCCTTCTCTGATTATACCTATGATCATTTCTTTGATATTGTATACTTGCTAATGCCGCAAAGATAATCCAGATCTTGAATAGCGCAATTATTCTCCTTTTTGTTTCCGCTTTTCTTCCAGCCATTGTAAAGCTTTTTCTGGCCCTTCTGCTTCATAGACCTTCATAAACGCCTGAAGCACTTCTTCTCCCAACTCATATTGAATTTGATCAATAAACATTTGACTTCGAATCTCTTCTGCTTTCTCAAGTTCTACTGATTTCAAATGTTCATAAATAGCAACGGCATAATTCATCAGCTGTAAGCCTCGTTCATAATCATTTTGCTCATATGCCAACAATTGAGCCAACATTCCTGCTGTATTGGCTTTTCCCAGTTCATCTCCTATCCGTTCTTTTATTGCCATGCTTTCCTCATACATCTGAAGCGC
>JBCBCD010001117.1:0-2558 GCA_038530915.1 Bacteroidota bacterium | reverse complement strand
GGTCCAGACAAGGCAGGGTCGATCATTAATAATTCAGCATCTGTAATTTTACTATCAATTTTATTTGAGATTAGACTTGATAGACTAGATTCAAGTCCAGCCTTAATTAAAGCATTTTCAAACTTAACTTTTAAATCAGCTTCAAACGACTTTTCCTGCATAGCCTTTACAACGATTTGACTAGCGCTACGGTTTATAATTGGTTCTTCGTCTGACTGGAAACAGCCTCCTGATGGTGTCTTTTCCTCTCCAACTAGAACAGCTGGTAAATCAATTTTCCCAAGCGGAAGATTTAGTGACAAATAAGAAGGTGCATTCTTTCCAATATTTGCATCAAAAGTGTCAAAGGTAGTTTTTGTTGTCCCACAGCTCATTAGAAATAGAGCTGAAGCAATTAAAAAATAGTTGATGTTTTTCATTTTTCTGCTTGTATGCAACGGCTGAGTATAAATTAAATGATTTATTTTTCTTTTATGTGCGGAACTAGTTTTAAGTATTACTTTCGGATGTTTACGACTAATAATATTCTTGTCAGAAAGTTAGAAAACAACACTTAAAAAGCATTGGACGAAAACCTTAAAAATTCTGGAGGTTTTCCGCAATATGAAATGCACGTTTTATCGATGAAGTGTTTCTTAACTATATGATTTACAACAAGATTAACAGGGTTTGGCAACATTGTTGTTGTAATTATTACACATAATTTATATTTTTGTATTGCAATAGTAAATACAATACTAGAGCAAACCGTAAAACAAAACACAATGGGACACATTAAATCAAACAAACTGATTAATGTTGGTTCTTCTGCAAAAACTAACAATCGGCCGAAAATCAACTTTACTTCAGTTACAAGGTCGGAAGCAGAGCAAAGTAGAAGAAAAGGTATTCCTTTTTTGTTCTAATTGCTACACTGTTACGAATTCACATTACATCATCGCCACAAAATAAATGTTGGCGAACACATTAGAACCGATATCTATAGGTTCAAAACTAAGTATGATAAAATTTACTTGGTAGAAGTTGAAGTATACGAAAATCATTTCTACTTTATAAAATTTTCTCTGCGTAATCACAAGAACCTTAAAGGAAGATACAAGATGCTTGTAGGTGATAATGACGCAATTCGGACTTTAAATACTTGTATAGCTGTAGCCTATGACATTTATCAATGTGATGGGCTTGCTTCTTTTGGTTTTATCGGAATGAATAGTTACGATGAAGACTCTAAAGAGAACACTAAGAGATACCGTATTTATAAAATTTACGCGACAACTTATTTTAGCCTAGAAAATTTCGAGCACAAGAGGGATGACAAAAACAGCGTGTATTTGCTATTGAACAGAAAAAATAAGCATATTACATCTGAGCTGGTAAATATTAAGATGAATGAACTTTACATTATGCAATCTCAATCTTAATCAAACCCCTCTAACCTTTTCTAGAAAGACTTTAGCCATTGCAGCAACCAGCGCGGTTAATGAACCAACAATACTCATTGCCACTCCTATAATTGTCATCCAAATCAGCTTGTTCATGATTCTATGGTTTTTTTGTAAATACGGGAATTCCCGTATTTACCGAATCAACCTGGGAAGTATGGCTTTATCTGGTATTGGGTTTCGTTAAGGTATTTCTCCAACTTTGGGCCTTTTATAAAGGCACTTTTACCGATAATCGTTCCCTCTATCGGACAGAGTTCGATATCCACGTAGAAATTGCTAATTGCATATAAGATGTATTTGCAATCCACTGATTCGAATGACGTGATTGGTTTGCCTCTATTGAAAATGGCTTCCCATTGGTCCTCATAGGAAAGTTCAAGGTATTGGTTGATATCCATTGGTTATGGTTTTAGTGTTCTACCGGTACGTCGTCGTACTCAAAAACCTCCAATGCTTCTGGTACGTTTCCAATTGCATTCTTACCTCTCAACTTACCCACTGAGTGGGCTTGCATGTTGCTTTCCGGGTATTTCTCAATTAAGCCCTCTACGGCTTTTTCTACGAGTTCATCGTCATAACTATGCAGCCATTTGTCCTCCAACTCCTCTGGAAGGATAACGGGCATCCTGGGGCCTTTTAATTTGGGGTTGTTGTGGATGGTAGCCATCATTGGGTTTCCTTCTGTGGTCACAATTGCAAAGGTGTTCAATACCTCATCGGTATTAGGGTCTGTCCACTCGTTCCATAAACCAGCCAAGGTAATAGGCTCTCCATCCTTTCTTGAGATGTAATAGGGTATGGTTTCCTTGCTATGGTGGTGGTGCTCAAAGAAGCCGTCAATTTGAATAAGGCATCTTTTTTTCTTTGCTGAACTCTTGAAGGAATTCTTTTCGAATATGGTTTCTCCCCTCGCGTTCAATGTCTTGTTCCAGATATCCTTTTTGTCCTTGGCCCAGAAGGGAACCAGTCCCCATTGTGATACAACAGGCATGTTCGGACTGTCATTGGTATAAATCAACATCTTTGGATGACTATATCCAGTAGTATGGAACAATGGCAAATCCGTGTCCCTGGCAAGTCGTTGGGTCAATTCCCTTATGGCGTGTATATCAC
>JBCBCD010001116.1:0-2558 GCA_038530915.1 Bacteroidota bacterium | reverse complement strand
TTCTTTGTCGGCCCAAAACGTGGAACGAGATGTAGGCCTCTTTTACATTACTGACACCATATCTCAAGAGAAGTTCATAAGCCCAGCCCTTGAAAAATCACTCTAACATATACAAAATTATGCTTCTTTTGAAAGGAGAGGGAAAGAAAAAACCAATAATTAATGTACTTTTTACACTAAGTGTACTATAGTTTAAATAACTTAACCTTTTGAAAACCAATATAATTACCTAATCCTACAGTGTTCACGGGCTGTTTTGTCGAAGTTTTTAACATTCAGTTTAACAGGACAAAAAAAAAGAGTACATTAGGCCCTTATAACAATCTATATTACTAAAACCAAAATCCAATTTACAATGAAATTCAAAAACTTATTAGCCGCTGTTTTATTTGTTTGTGCTTTCACGAGTGCCAAAGCTCAGTTGAGTGTAGGTGGTGGTGTTTCTTTTCCTTTTGATCTTGGAGAATTAGGTCTACTGGGTAGAGCTACTTATGACTTCGATGACACTTGGAGAGGTGCCGGTACATTCACTTATTACCTAGATGGTATCGAAGGACTTAGCTTTTGGACTTTAGACTTCGATGCAAACTACAGTATTGGTGGCAGCGAATCAGTTGCTCCCTATTTATTAGCTGGTTTATCAGTTTATAATGCAGGTGTAGACTTAGGGCCTTTTGGTTCTGCTTCTGCTTCTGATGTTGGTATCAGTCTTGGCGGTGGTGCACTTTTCCCTGTGAATAGTTTTAACATCTTCGGCGAAGGTCGAGTCAGGATAGCCGGAGGAACAGACATAGCAGTCACAGGTGGTATACTCGTACCATTAAATTAAATTATCCACTTATTCCACTTTAGCATACAACAAACTTTTCTTTTACTAAAACCTAAACCAATCGAAAATGATTTTCAAAAAATTATTAATCGCTGTTTTATTTGTTTGTGCTTTTACAAGTGCCAAAGCTCAACTGAGTGTGGGTGGTGGCGTTTCTTTTCCAATTGATCTTGGAGAACTAGGTCTTCTTGCAAGAGGTACTTATGACTTTGACGAAACTTGGAGAGGGGCTGCTACATTCACTTATTACCTGGATGGCTTAGAAGGTATTACGATCTGGTCTTTAGATTTTGATGCCAACTACAGCTTTACTACTAGTGGCTCAATAAAACCTTATGTTTTGGCGGGTTTATCCTTGTTAAATGCGGGTATTTCTTTAGACTTGGGTCCTTTTGGTACTGTTTCAGAAAGCGATACCGAATTTGGTGTAAGTCTGGGAGGTGGAGCTATTTTCCCTGCCGGAAATGTAAATTTTTTCGGTGAAGGTAGATTAAGAACAGCAGCGGCGACAGATTTTGCAATAACTGGTGGAGTTCTTTTCCCTTTAGGTAATTAATAAGATCTTCAGATCTGTAAAGTTACTCATGGAGTATATAAAAAATTCGGTAGAAAATTTCTACCGAATTTTTTTTTGCCTGAAATCCAAATTTCATTCTGCTTCGTATGTGTTATAAAAAACGAAGCTTTATGAAAAGAAATCACCTTACATTTTTTGTACTGTTATTGCCATTTTTTGTGTTTGCCCAACACAATAGTTCTGACGCTGTTTTAGGAATCAGAACCAGTCACGTTTCTAATGTCAAAGCTGAATTTCTTGACTTTGATACTCCTTATGGCTCATATGTTACCAGAGTCTATGAAAATTCGGCTGCTGAAAAGCTCAACTTACAAGTGTTTGATTACATTTATCAAATCAATGATGACAAGGTTTCAAAAGGAAACAGCCTTAGCAACCTACTTAACAGATATCAACCCGGTGAAGTAGTCAATGTAAAATACATTCGAAACGGAATTGAATCAGAAGGTTCAATAGCACTTAGTGATGAAGATGATATTGAAAGACGTCACCTTACCAGCGAAGAAGATCCTTTCCTGGGGATTTCTCCAATCCACGAAAGCATGCCTAAAGGGGTTAAAGGAGCTATTATCAGTCCTGTGAGTAATTCTACAGCTTTCGCTATGGGCGTTCAAAGAGGAGATGTGATTACGGCTATTGACGACGTACCCATGTACAACTATGACGACATCCACGCAGCTATTGATAACCGTAAGGTCGGCGATGATATCAAATTAACGATTTACAGAGATGGTGAATACATCGATTTTCAAAGGCCGATAAAGTCTTTGGCTGCCACTCATAATGACCATAGTAGAGGTCATGGCGTCAATGTAATCGAAGGAGCATCTGAAGATGCACCTGATTCTGAAATCAGTGTCAATCCAATTGCTATTGAAGAAATGCCGGATTCACCAGAAATTGAGCTGCCACAAACTCAAGAAACCGAGGCTACTAACAACAAAAGCACGCAACCTGCCAGCTTTGTGCAGAATTTTGAAGTAGAACAGTTAAAAGTATTTCCTAATCCAACAACTGGCATCATTGATATCAACTTTACATTGCCTCAGGAAGGCCGTACAGCTATCAGAATATTTGATGCAACAGGTAGGGTTGTTTACGAAAATAATCTGGGTAACTTCCAGGGTACTTTTAGTGATCGCATTGATATTG
>JBCBCD010001115.1:0-2559 GCA_038530915.1 Bacteroidota bacterium | reverse complement strand
TGCTCTTAGGGCCTCTTAGTTATTATAAAACTATAGATTAATTTAACTCTGTGAAGTAACAGAACCAGAACCAGAAGATCTAGAGTTTACTCTAGGGCGACCTTTGTAGAATACATCACCAGAACCAGAGGATCTTACTTTCAAGTCTTCAGTAGCATGTATTTTTACATCGCCAGAACCCGAGATTGTAATTTCCGCATTTTCACAAGGCATTTCATAGCAATTCACATCGCCAGAACCCGAGATTCTAACTTCCATATTAGAAGCGCTACCACCCATTTTTATGTTACCAGAACCCGAGATTCTTACATTTACATCATTGGCATCAGCAGCTAGTTTTATATTACCAGAGCCGGAAATACCTACCGATAAATCTCCTATGCTATTGAATTTACCATCAGATTCAATATCACCAGATCCACTAATAGAAGCTCTTGTCAAAGTAGGAATAGTAATATATACCTTAAAATCGTTGTAATTTCTTACGTTTTCATCAAACTTGATTTTCCAATACCCATCAGATACATCTCTATTCAAGAGTTCAATTATATTTTCCTGTCCAACAACTTCCACTTTTTGAGTGTTGCCTTGTTTTATATAAACATTACCAGAGACAGCTAGTGAAAAGCCATCAAATTTATCAAGGTTGATTGTTTTTCTTACAGATGGGCCTTCTCCTTTTACACCAGATTTCCACCATTTCTGTGCAGCCAGTTGATCTGCACTAATCATGCTGATAGCGACAAATAAAAATAATACGATATTCTTTTTCATTAATGAAGTATTTAATTGTTAAGGAAGTGTTGTTTTTGGAAAAAGACTATTCCAAAACCAAAAGGTTGCAATTTTTTTTTAAAGCAACCAAATGATAAGAGCAACAGACTTAA
This sequence comes from Bacteroidota bacterium, assembly GCA_038530915.1. Classification (GTDB taxonomy): domain Bacteria; phylum Bacteroidota; class Bacteroidia; order Chitinophagales; family Saprospiraceae; genus JANQPA01. The sequence continues at coordinate 1,672 of JBCBCD010001115.1, read as the reverse complement.
GCAATAGATTATTGAACAATTCCCATCGACTAAAGCGTTTTTAGATATTCTATCAATGCCAAACGGTCACTTTTTGAAAGTACATCACCATAATAATGCCCCTGATTTCCGTAAGCTTCTATATTGGTATCATATGTATTATTATCAGAAGCAGAGGATTCAATAGTAAACTGCCAACCTACATTTACAAAGTCATAGGCAGAAGGATCTGCGCGTCGTCGCCAAATCGGAGGACGATTGCTTGAATTTAATAGTGCTTCCAAAGTAGGGATAGACCCATTGTGGAGATAGGGAGCAGTAGCCCAGATGCCATCTAAAGGTGGAGCGACATAACCCAAACTCGGCTTAGCTTCAGATTTTTCACCCGTATTCGCAAACCAAGAGCGATTGTACCAATCTGTGAAATCACTATTTTTGACAAAATAATTGGCATAAACCGGATCAGTTTGAACCTGATTGAGTTCAACCAATAAGTTGGGATAAGTTTCTTCTGCTCCATAAGTACCATGACACTTTTGGCAATGTTCAGCAAAGACACTTTCACCAATAGTAGCCAATTCCTGATTAATGGCTTCCGGATATTGAGGAGGCTCAATCGTTTGCAACCAAGCATAAACATCATCAAAATTATTATGAACTTCCCTTGCCGAAGTACTGTCTTCTATAGCAATTACAGTCACTTGCATTAAGTGTTTGGTGAGATCACCTCTACCCATACCATTATAGTACAAGGCATTTTTCTTTTGCACATGCCATAGTGGTGGAGTGTCAGAGCAAACTATTTGGTCAGGAATCGGAAAGCTTAAAGAAGAGTCTCGCCAAGTTAAATCTTCGGGATTTCTATTTGCTACTCCTGCTTGCTCAAGCATGAAAGCGGGATTTACACCCATGAAAGGGGCAATAGCATATGGTCCGGTTGCAAGAGCTCCCCGACTAAATCTACTATATTCTTCCCATTCAGGGGAGTCTTTTCCGTACTGGGAAGAAACGGCAAAGTCAATTATAGAAAACAGAAAACTCTGATCAAAAGTAAGATTAATGAAGCTGTTACCAAGTCCGGGAACAAAATCACCATTCAAATAAGAAGCATGGCATCCAAAACAGGTTAAGCCAGCTGCCATTGAGGTGCCATTTTCTAATTCATACACATTGAAACCTGCTGGCAAATTGGCACTTAGACCAGTTCGATTAAGTTCATTAGCACTTTCACCACGTTGAGACTGAATGAAGATATCATATGGAATCCCTCCACCGATCATATTGCCGTAAAGCAAATAGTTGTACCCTGCTACAGGATCGCCACTGGTAGTCTGAGCCTCTCCCTCCAGAAAACTGGTCCCAGCAGGAAGTACAGGTTCCGGAATTGGAGGAACAGGCACAGCAGGCTCTTCTAAAGCATCTTCAGAACAATAGAAAAAGGAGAAGATCATCACTACCAACAATAAAGAATATTGATTTTTTTTCATTGAAATGGAACTTGTCATAGAATTTATCAAGCTGATTAGCTTGTGTATTTGAAGTTGTTTAAGAATTCCTCAATGAGTTGCCAAGCATTCATTGAGGAGTTTTTAAACAACTTCTTTATCTGCTGATCTAAGAGTATGTTTAAATTTCTAGCTTCTGAAAACCAATGCTTTATGAACCTAGCTTTATATTTACTCAGTTGCTTAGC
>JBCBCD010001114.1:697-2567 GCA_038530915.1 Bacteroidota bacterium | reverse complement strand
GTTTGATATGACCGGTTGTAGACATAATCAAATCATTGGAAACTCTTACTATTCTATCAATCAGAGGGTGTCCCAATTCTTCTGTATTAAGCAAATTATCATTGACTATGGTAGGATAAGTCCATTCCGGGTTGTCAGCAACTAAAGTCGCTAAGCTGTTGAAAGCATCGAAGTTTTCAAGTCCATGAAACCAATCCTTCAAATGGACGCCATATTTCTTTTTCCATGTGTCTAGTCTACGCATCCATTGCAAGTCCCAAAGCATAAACACATTGATGATGGCGGCAAAGGCATTGTATCGTACATTGAGTTGACTAATGATATAGGATAATTTTGAAATGGCTCTAGAGGCCTTTACATTATTTTCAATAAAAAGTGCTTGCTGCTCCTTTAACCAAGGATGATCAAACTCTTGATTTTCAATATGTGCAATTAAATCAGCATATACCTTCAGAATTTCTCCGGCTTTATCTGTTCTCTCGTGTATCTCATTTACATCTTTAAAAGTACTCCTCAATAATAAGAAATTGGGCAACAACATGAATACAGCTGCTTCTAAGGGTAAGAATATAAAACACAAAGACAAGCCCCCCATAGTAAGAAATGGAAGCAGCCATCTTAAGATGTGCATCCATTTTCTATTTTCATAAAAATAGGGCATGGCTATCCACTGATACAATTTGTCTAGATCTTTGGGGTTAAAAGCTGAATCCAAACCAATAGCCTGAAAATCTTGCCTCCAATCTATCATTGGACTCAATTCCTGTAGGACTTCCTGTCGCTTTTTTATTTCTGATATAGATGTATATTCTAATAATAAATCAGCCAATTTCTGTTGCCCCAGGTTTGTAACTGTCCTGTTAGCAGCCTGGTATAAGGAGTGGTCGCCAAAAATATCCAGATCCGAAGCATAAGGATGATTAACATCAATAAAAGAAGCTTTGCCTTCAAAGCTGGAAAAATCGTTGTTCATAGCTTTGCCTTCATTGATGTTTATTTGATGGAGATGCTTTTGATGTATTTCCTGCTTTTTTATGTTTTGATGCCACCTTACAAAACGCACAAAGAAAAATAGAAAGGCAGAAGCTGCAATTAATCCTATCCACCAATATAAAGCAGCCCACAGATAAGCTACCAAACCTGCCCCCAATAAAAAGAAAGCCAATCGAATTAGAGAATAACGATTGTATTTGCTCTTAAGAAATTCTTGCTCTTCCGCTGAATCTTGTGCCTTTTGTTGATAATAAGCTTTTAACTGCTGCGCTGTATCAAGCACATTTAAGGTTTGTGACATAGTATTTGTTTGGTTCCTGATATATCAAAAAACGATAATTTTTAAAATTAACCTCACCAAAACTGCGAATATTCGCTGAAGTGGTTAAATTTAGGTTTTACTAGTTTTCGATAAAGACGGACAAAAATATATTAAATGAAAGCAAAGACGCAGAGTGATAAAATCATATTTGGGCTAAAAGTAAAACAGTTACGTCAAAAAAAGAACTTGTCCTTTTCAGAACTCTCAAATAAAGCCAGACTTTCCGTTTCTTATTTGAATGAAATTGAAAAAGGGAAAAAATATCCTAAAAAAGATAAAATTATTGCATTGGCAGAGGTTTTGGAAACCAGTTTTGATGAGCTCACATCTCCTTCATTGGGTGAAAACCTGGCTCCTGTATCCGCTTTGGTTCGTTCCAACTTTTTGAATGAACTTCCGCTGGATATGTTTGGCATTGAATTAAATAAGGTGGTTGAGATTATTGCCAGTGCGCCAACGCGAGTAGGTGCTTTTATCTCTACCCTACTGGAAATTTCACGAAATTATTCACTAGCAGAAGAGCATTTCTATTTTGGAGCATTACGTTCCTATCTT
>JBCBCD010001114.1:0-687 GCA_038530915.1 Bacteroidota bacterium | reverse complement strand
TTTTGAAGAGCTTGAAGAAGCTGTTGATCGTTTTTGTCAAGAACATCAATTACCAGCTCATAGGCCACTACCTATTAATCAGCTACAAACCTTATTGGAAGAAAATTATAACTATAAAATAGTTGAAGATGGCCTTAAACCTTATCCTGAATTAAAGAGTCTACGTTCGGTCTTTGTTCCACAAGACAAAAAACTGCTATTAAATGGTTCACTTAAGGATTATCAAAAAACTTTCGAGTTTGGCAAAGAGCTGGCTTTTAATTATTTGATGCTAAAAGAGAGAGCTTACACTTCCTCTATCATTAAAGGAAGGGTATTTGAAGAAGTACTCAACCATTCCAAAGCCATTTACTTCTCCGTTGCGCTCCATATGCCTAAAGTCTCTATTATAGCTGATATGCAGCAATTTTTCAATCAGGAAAAATGGAATCCAGCCAAGCTGATTGAAATTATGCAAAAATACCAGGCTTCTCCAGAGATGTTTTATCATCGACTCACCAATATTCTCCCACAGTTTTTTGGAATGAAAAAGCTATTTTTCCTGCGATTTGTACACGATTTGAAAAAAGATGACTTTACCATAGACAGAGAATTACACTTGAACGAGAGGCATCACCCTCACTCAAATGGTTTATTTGAGCATTATTGCCGTAGATGGGTATCCATCAAGCTTTTGAAAAAATTACA
>JBCBCD010001113.1:0-2574 GCA_038530915.1 Bacteroidota bacterium | reverse complement strand
GGAAGGAAGTAAAATATACGGCGTCATTAGTATTCTTATACAAATACATTATGAGGGACATTACTTATTTACAGTGGATAAGAGTAAATTTACGCCGCCACCAAAAGTACAATCAGCAGTCATTAGGATGGTAAGGCGAGAAAAAAGTTTGATTGATGCAGATCATGAATCTTTGCTTAAGCGGATCGTTAAAATATCATTTAGCCAAAGAAGAAAAATGATCAAAAACACCATTAAAACTATTATCGGCGCAAATGGTATACTAGAAGAACCTTTTTTCAAAAAAAGGCCCGAACAATTATCCGTTGACCAATTCATTGAACTAACTCACAGGATAAAAGAAATATTAAATCAAAATAATTAATCAAGGTGCTTGGAAGACAATATTGAGTAAGCTATCCAAACACTTATAATTTCATTAAGTATGACACTTGAAGAACGCATCAAAGAAGACTTGAAAGCCGCCATGAAAGCTAAAGACAAAGCAGCTCTACGTGGTATCAGAGCAGTTAAAGCTGCGATCTTACTCGCAAAAACAGATGGTTCAGGTGATGAAATCACTCCGGAAAAGGAAATCAAACTACTACAAAAGTTAGTAAAGCAGAGAAAAGATTCTGTTGATCAATATGTCAAAGCCAATAGAGAAGATCTTGCTGGAGTTGAAAGAGAAGAAATTGCCATAATAGAAAAGTATTTGCCTGAGCAATTGTCTGCAGATGAACTTAAAGAAATCATCACAAAGGTCATTGAACAAGCAGGTGCTACTTCTATGAAAGACATGGGTAGAGTCATGGGCTTAGCTTCTAAAGAATTAGCAGGGAAAGCAGATGGAAAGACAATCTCAGCAGTTGTAAAAGAATTATTAAAATAAAGGGGCGTCTCACAACTCGTACCTCGTTTTGAGCCGCCCAAAAAAGTTTTCTTTGATTTCATTTTCCCTTAAAAAGCAGAGCTTTTTAAGGGAAAATGAAATCAAAGAACATATTATTCGCTGGCGAAAAAGCACGAAGGGCTTTTGAGACAGCTCCTTTATTTTAACTTAACTAAAACCATTTAAAACTCAAATTATCTCAAAGTATGGATCTCACATTTTTAGATAAATTAGGTATTTCTGAAAAAAACATTGGCACAAGTACTGGTCTACATTCTTTTGGCGAAGGAGAATTTATTGAGTCTTATTCTCCTGTAGACGGAAAACTAATTGGTGCGGTAAGAACAACTACAAGATCAGAATATGACCAGGTAGTTGAAAAAGCACAAGAAGCTTTCCCAAGCTGGAGAAATATTCCGGCTCCCAAAAGAGGTGAAATTGTCAGACAATATGGAAATGAACTCCGCAAATACAAAGATGATTTAGGAAGACTAGTTTCCTATGAAATGGGAAAAAGCCTACAAGAAGGATGGGGCGAAGTTCAGGAAATGATAGATATTTGTGACTTTGCAGTTGGACTTTCCAGACAGTTGTATGGTTTAACCATGCACTCAGAAAGACCTATGCATAGAATGTATGAGCAATGGCATCCATTGGGCGTAGTAGGTATCATATCTGCTTTCAACTTCCCGGTAGCTGTGTGGTCATGGAATTCGATGATTGCATTAGCCTGTGGAAATGTATGCATCTGGAAGGCTTCTGAAAAGACACCACTTTGTGCCATTGCCTGTCAAAATATTTTACAGAAGGTATTAAAAGAAAATGACATACCAGAAGGTGTATCCTGTATCGTAACAGGTGACTACAAAGTAGGAGAAATGTTAACCACTGATAAGAGAGTACCTCTTGTTTCTGCTACCGGTAGCATTAGGATGGGTAAAATTGTTGCGGCTACTGTTGGTGCCAGGTTGGGTAAAACGATTTTAGAATTGGGTGGTAATAATGCTATTATCATCACACCTAGCTCTGATTTAAAATTGGTACTTACAGGGGCAGTATTTGGCGCTGTTGGTACTGCAGGGCAAAGATGTACTTCAACCAGGCGCTTGATCATTCATGAAAGTATTTACGATGAGGTAAAACAGCAATTGGCTAATGCATATCCACAATTAAACATTGGCAATCCACTAGATCCCAACTCTCATGTGGGGCCTTTAATTGATACCGATGCCGTATCTAATTATTCAAATGCTATTGAGGAGATAAAAAATCAAGGGGGCACAATGCTTGTTGAGGGAGGTATATTAGAAGGGGAAAATTATTCTAGTGGCTGTTACGTAAAACCATGTATAGCTGAAGTTCAAAATGAATGGCCTATTGTACAGCATGAAACTTTTGCACCTATACTGTATCTAATCAAATATTCAACAATCGAAGAAGCCATAGCTATTCAAAATGGTGTACCACAGGGCCTATCTTCTTCTATAATGACTACAAATATTCGTGAATCAGAGCTGTTTTTATCTGCTGCTGGTTCTGATTGTGGAATTGCTAATGTAAATATAGGTACCAGTGGAGCTGAAATAGGTGGTGCTTTTGGTGGCGAAAAAGAAACTGGTGGGGGCAGAGAAAGTGGTTCGGATGCATGGAAAGCCTATATGAGAAGACAAACAAATACCATTAACTATAGTACAGGATACACC
>JBCBCD010001112.1:0-2575 GCA_038530915.1 Bacteroidota bacterium | reverse complement strand
ATTTCTTTTAAAATACTTTCTGCTTCAAGCTGATTTTCTCCTTTTGAGTTTCTCTCTCCCTCGACTTTTACAAACTCCAGATAAGTTTGTTTTTCAGTTCCAGGATGCAAGGTCATAATATTCAACTGATTATCGTAAAAATACTTATTAGAAAAGGCAATAATATCTGGCATACTTCTAAAATGCTCATCTAAAAACATGACCTGTTCCTGATTGGGAATAACTTGATTGACCAAATCTAAAATACTGATGTCTCTATAGGCAATGTTGCTTTTTTCTAGTCCGTACTTAGATCGAATCATTGCTTCTCTTCTTCGAGAAAGAAAAGAAATGTGTCTCAACTGATTAGGATCACCCACAATCACAGCTGATTTGGCCCGATACAAAAGTGGAATAGAGCTGGCAATATCACATTGCGTAGCTTCATCTATGATTAAAATATCAAACAACTCTTCTTTCAGGGGCAACACCTCTGCTATTTGTGTAGACTTGCAGATCCAGATGGGTAATGCCTGAAGAATAATGTTGTAATCAACAGAAGAAAATACATTTTTGATGTAGTTCCCTTTTCTATTTATGAAGGCTCTTTCTAAACCTAAGATTTCTTTCCTGTGTGACTTTAAGAGCTGTTGTAGCTGTCTATTATAAACAGCTTTAATGAGTTGCTTTTCTTTTTTCTTTAACTGGATATCAGTATGATGCAATTGATACTTTAACTCCCAAAGAGGCTCTTTAGCACTATGTCGGTATTTAATCCATTGTTTTTGAAGATTAGTTAGAAAGCTTTTACTTTGATTGGTCAGTTTCTCCCCCCACTTAATCTCTTCTAATGCCCTTTCAGATATTTTTTTAACCAGCTTATTCAAAGTATTTTTGAGGATTGTTACTTCATTTCGGAGTTTTTTGAAACGATTGTGATTCAACCAGTATATTCCAATACCACTTCCAATATTCCGCAATTTTGCTGCTACACTTATTTTATAACGGGCTTTTGAAGCATCGATTACCATTCCTTTTATTCCAATATCATGGTTGATTTTATTTTTAATCACTTGGCAAGCCTGTTCACTTTTTGAAGCAATTAGCACTTTTTTTCCTTCATGAACAGCCTGAATGGCTAAAGCTGCAATGGTAAATGATTTTCCGGTTCCAGGAGGGCCAATAACTAAAGTACAATCTGATTCAAATGCAGATTGTAGGATATTCTCTTGTTTTTCACTTAAAGAGACCGGAACTACAATTTCTGTATTGTGTTTTTGCCTTTTAATTTCAGTTTGTTGCTTTCTATTTAAACTATTAAAAACCGTATTGAGCAGTCCTTGCTTCTTTAAATTGGCCTGACTGAGTTTTGTCAATTCATCAATGACATCTTTTGATTTTTTGGGTTTATCTATGATCCCAATGGCCAGATCAGGGAATAAGAGATTGTCATAACTCGACTTTCTGGAAGAAGAAGCCAATTCTAAATCCGATAAGCGTTCATCCACTTGAATTCTTCTGTTTAATAAACTGGAATCCAATAATCCATATTTTTTATTCAATGCCTCAGAAAGTTGGACCAATCCATCAAATGTAAATGGGTTCTCAAAGCCCAGTAGTATTTCTGCTAATTCGTCATAAGTAAAATGAGTACTGGGATCAATAGAGTTTAAGTAATTGACAGCTATCGGGTTTAAGTTGATGCTTTCATGATCTACAGTAATTGTAAAAACCTCTTTAAAATATTCTAAATGAACTTCATGCAGGTATAAAGGAGCAAATACTTTTTGTCTTTTTCCCAATACTTCTTGCTTGCCTTTAACAAAGAAAGTCCCACAGATGAGTTTTTTTTCACTTGAATGCATTGTTAGTTCTACCAATGCTTCTTCTCCCCATGCAGAATCTACAGGTAACTCAAAGTCTACCTGATTCAAAATCTTGAAGGTTTCAGGAAAATAGCGGTAGGTGACTTTTTTTGAAAAAAAGTTGGTCAATTTCTCAGTATTGTACTCATACTGGTAGGCATCTCGATAAAACTTAATAAAGTTGTTGATTTTTGCCATTTGAAGCATTAGGTATAAGCTGGGATACAATATAATATGGGATAATGGCTAAATCAACGAATTTCTCTTATTCCTGCCTTGAAATTAGATCAATAGCCTTCTCCATCTCTAAATCTCTTCCATTCAACACATCTTCAATAGTATATTCAATCAGATAATCCGGGAATACACCTCTTCCAAATGGATGCTTTTGGTACTTGTATCCAACATGAATCTGAGGTGAAATGCGCACCATAATTTTACTATTGGGCAATTGGATAACGATGCTATTTCCTCCGGTCGGGCCTTCAAAAACACCACCACTCTCTTCGCCAATGAAAATAGCATTGGTTGTTTTCTTAAGATCTGCTGCCAAAGCCGATCCACTTGAGAAAGTAAGACCATTTATTAAAACGAATAGCTTTCCATCATAAACATGCTCTTTGGGTTGTTGTAAACGGAGGTTTTTACTGTATTCATAATTATTGATCCATAAGTCATTGGAAAATTTCCGCATGTAGGCATCATCATTTTTGAAAACCAACAAACTGGAG
>JBCBCD010001111.1:0-2577 GCA_038530915.1 Bacteroidota bacterium | reverse complement strand
ATTAAAGTAATACCATAACTAGAATAAATAAAAAAGTTGAGCCAGCTGATATTAGGTTGACCAAAGTTTTTATACAATAAAATCAAAACACTCCCTAAATACCCAAAGGCATCGGCAACATAATATCAGCTGGCTCAACTTTTTTATTTATTCTAGTTATGGTATTACTTTAATTGGGTTGCTTACTATTACGGCTTCTGTTGTTTATTTTTCTATACAACTCAGAAAAATGGATGCTAAAGAGTCTGATTTAGCAATAAGTTAGAGGATGTTTAAAATAGTAATGAGATGTCTAAATACAGTTCCATCATAGGTAGTTTCCTTATCTTTTTTCTTTCTTGTTCCAATGAAGAGCAGATAAAAAAGTTGGAACTTAACATTGCTGTAGCTGCCAATGCTCAGCAGCCTTTAGAGGTGATAGCCGACTTATTTATGGAAGAAAATGATACGATCCAAGTGAATGTCATTAGCTCTTCATCGGGTAAGTTGAGTACGCTTATTCAGCAAGGAGCTCCCTATGATTTCTTCTTTTCTGCAAACGAACTCTACCCTCGTTTCCTGCAGTCGAAAGACTTGATTATTGGAAAGCCGATTACCTATGCTTATGGAAAATTAATATTATGGTCCACTCAGTACGAATTGGATGCAACTAATTGGCAAGATAAAATCAGAGCTTCAAGGTCTATTGCCATTGCCAATCCTGAATTGGCTCCTTATGGTGGAGAGAGCGTTCGCTTTTTAGATAATTCTGGTTTATTAAATCAGGTAAGTGGTAAACTGATTTATGGTGAACACATATCACAAACCAATCAATACATTGCAAGTGGAGCAAGTGAAATAGGCATTACTGCCAAGTCGGCTATCCACCAGGTTAAAGGGGATAATAAAGGAAGTTGGTGGAGTATTCCGGACTCCCTTTATCAACCCATTGTCCAATCATATGTGATGACTCAATATGGTGGAGAGCAACACGAAGCTGCTTGTAATCTTTTTAATACCTTTCTCAAGCAAGAGAAGGTAAAGCAGGTTTTTAGAGATTTTGGATATGGAGCGAATTGATTTTTAGGTCTATGGTCTAAAGTCTAAGCTAGCACTGCCTTCGACCCTGAATTGTACCACTTATTGGCAGTTCAAATCAATCTTCGACTGCATGTCATTATTTGGAAAACACTGTTCTGAAAATAATGACTCAGGAATAAATCTTACTAGGTAGGGATCATACAATCCTTCTCTAATGAAAGAAGTAATGGCGTCAACTTCTTCGTCAGATAAACCCAGTGGAACAAAATATGGATCCAGTTTAGCATTTGGAACATCCGCATTTTCAGCTATCCCTTTATTTTTATAATCTACAACTGCTCTCACTGATTGGAAAGAACCTCCATGACCATAAAAGGGAGAGTCAGCCAGGTTATACAATTGAGGTGTTTTAAATTTATACATATCGGTATTAACTTTTGTGAAACCCCCTCTTCCCATTGCGGCTTCAGTTAAACCTGCCTCTGTAACACCATGAACATCTTCTCCTTCCAGATCTTTCATTCCAAAAGCATAAAAGTTCATATCGTTTAGAGCGGGGCCTTGGTGGCATGTACCACACTTTGCTTTGCCAAAAAATAAAAGGGCACCTGATTTTTGTTCTTCACTCATAGCCAGCGTATTACCTTTCAGCCATTGTTGGAAAGGAGCTTGATTGGCTAATAAAGTTCTTTCATAAGCTGCAATAGCCAAACCTGCTGTTTCAGTGCTATAACGTGAATGATCAGGAAAATCTCCAAAGGCGTGATCAAAAAGATGCTTGTACCCTAATGCTTCAATAATGGAATCATTAATGATGATCCTATGTACTCCTAAACCTGCAATGGCCTGTGTTTCTACACCTTCATATCCTAACTTATTAATGGCTTTTGGTGTATTCTCTGTCCATTGTGCTTCTGTACCTATGTTTTGATCAGTGGCTCCAAATTGTCCGTTCCATAGCATTAATTTTTGGTAAGCTACATTCAAGGCAGAAGGACTTCTGATAGGCTGCACATCTAATTGATTTTCTTCATAATCAGGATGCATGGTTCGTCCCTCACCATTTAGACCAAAGCCCATACCACCATCTCCAATACCTTGTTTTCTACTGGCTTGAAAACCGGCACCTGCATGATGACAAGAGGCACAAGAGTAAGTCCCCATACCCACTTCCAATTTTGGATTTATCCCTAAGCCCGTTTCGTGAAAAAGTAGTCGGCCAAGATAAACTTTAGAATAGCTGATCTCATTTTTTTCATCTTGTGGAATATTGGCATAGTCGTCGCTATCAGGTAAGATAAAATATGCTAAGCCTTTACCATCAGATACAGAGAGCAATTCTTCTTCTAGCATCTGATCTATAAACAACTGCTTAACTTCAGCTGTATCAATTGTACAGCTTCCCAACCCTAAGAGAATCAAGATTCCCATTAGTAATTTCTTATTCATGGAATGTATAACTTTTATGTCCTCTAACGAGGAAATGGAGTAAAACTTAATAATGAAGTTGTCTAAAGTTTTCTCACCTACTTGCGCACAATGCATTATAAATCCTGA
>JBCBCD010001110.1:0-2577 GCA_038530915.1 Bacteroidota bacterium | reverse complement strand
GCAGATTTGGCAAAAAAATCTGTACCAGATATCGTTAACCTTGCTTATAACAATGCCAATCTGAAATTTGGAAAAGATTACATCATCCCTAAGCCGGTCGATCCACGACTAATTACAACAGTTGCTCCTGCGGTTGCCAAAGCTGCTATGGATTCAGGTGTTGCTCAGCAACCCATTGAAGACTGGGACCACTATATAGGTGTACTGAGTAGAAGGCTAGGAAATGATAATACGCTTTCAAAAATCATAGAATCTAAAGCAAAACAAGAAATTAAAAAAGTAGTCTTTTCTGATGGAGAAGAATTGTCTGTATTGAAAGCTGCTCAGATCGTTTGGGAAGAAAAAATTGCTCACCCTATATTGCTGGGTAATGTAGAAAAGATAAAAGGCTTAATTGAAGAAAATCATCTTAATAACCTGCATGACATTGTCATCATTGATCCTAAGGAGCCAGCTAATGAACGAGAAGAAGAGCGTATGAGTACGTATTGCAAAGAACTCTACGAGAAGCGCCAAAGGAAAGGTTTGACATTGGGTGAAGCCAATAACCTGATGACAAACCGCAATTATTATGCACCGATGATGGTGGAGTTGGGGGATGCTGATGCAGTGATTAGTGGTTTATCCTTGCGTTATCCTAATGTCTTAAGGCCTGCCTTACAGATCATTGGCAAAAAAGAAGAGGTTAATAAGATCGCGAGCATGCACATTGTAACAACTAAGACTGGGCCATTATTCTTAGCAGATACAACGGTTAACCACGGTTTGTCAGCTGAGGATGTGGCTAGTATAGCTGAGTTGGTCGCTCAAAGAGTGAAAGCATTTAATATAGAACCCAAAATTGCTTTTTTAACTTATTCCAATTTTGGTTCGGTACCCAATGGAGAGTCTGCCAAACTCATGCGTTCTGCTACCAAAATCATGCATGAAAGACATCCGGATTGGATAGTCGATGGTGAAATGCAAGCCCATCTTGCTTTGAATAAAGAAGACCTGGAGCAATTGTATCCTTTTTCAAAATTGGTAGGCGAACAAGCCAATGTGCTTATATTCCCTAACTTATCGTCTGCCAATATAGCCTACAACCTTTTAAATACAGTTGGACAAATGGAAACAATTGGACCGGTATTATTAGGACTGAAAAAACCGGTTCATATCTTACAATTGAGAGCAACGGTTCGACAAATTGTAGATATGGTGGGTATTGCAGCTATTGATGCACAGGGGTGATTTTGTCTTGTGTCCTGTGTTGTGTGTGCTACTTTTACAGTAGGAACCTGATTTTTAAATCAAAATCAAGCATTGTCTTGTCCTGAAATAGGTTGACACACAACACACTAAAAAACTCCCGACAATGCCACGATTGTACTCGTATTATAAGGATCGGGATTGTCTTTCGATGGATGTTGTATGGTTAAAAAAAGCGTTTGATTATCAGGTGTAAAAGCCAAGCCAGTTAATTCACAACCATCAGGTCCGACTGCCAATCGCTTAATTCCTGATTTAATTGCTGTACCATCTATCGCAATCGGAATCATATACAGTTCAAGATAGATTTTCCCTTGTTCATACGATTCAATTTGAGCGACTTCCAAGGATTGGGCTGAGGCATCTTCACATACGAAAACATAAGGCTGCCCCTGAATAGTCTCTACAGTCATTCCATCAGGTCTTGTGAAGTAACCACCATCCGGCATTTCTCCACCTTCTAGGAATACACTCATATTATTGTTGGCAGGATCAAAAACAAGGACTCTGCCATACCAATCTTTGGTTTTGTGGTTGTCTAAGGCAAAAGGAGCTTGGGTAAGATGATGGGCAATGGTGCCACCTTGTGCGACATAACGCTTAAAATTAGAGTTACCGCCGGATTCAGCGATGTATATTTTACCATCGTATGCATCAATCCATTCATGTGATCTAAACATGCTGACTCCCATACGGATGGCCACATCTCGCGCAAGAATAAGCAAATCCATTTCCATAGGTATAGGCAACCAACTACCGATGGACCCATCTTCAGGTTGTTTATAGGCGTATAATTGTCCTTTGGTGTAATCATTGGCGTATCGGCTTCAAATTTGAAGAAGACACAGAGACCAAAATCATCGGTGAGGTAAACAGTCTTACCATCAGGTGTGTAGTAGGTATACTCATGCTAGTATCTGCCCATGTGCCATAGTTTGTTTAGTGGCTTTTTAGTTGCTATATCTACTTCGACCATACAACCCAGGTTTTCGTAGCGTTTCAAGCCTTCAAAGTCAGAAGTGTCTCAATAGTGAGTGCCTCCGTAATGCAATTCTTCATTTGAAAAAGGAGGATATTCTTCAGCAGTGATGATAGTACAATGTGGAGTCACTTTACCACCACAATTGTACTAGGTATCACCTAGAGTAGCAAAATCAATGTAGTGAGCATCACCAATGGTTTGCCAATGACCATCGATTTGTTGACCTCTATCCAACTCATTCCACCACCATCTCCTAAGATGGAATTGGAACCGCGGAGCTCATGATTCATGAATAATTGTCCATGCTCTTTGCTGCTGTCGATCGGTATGTAGGCGCCTACAAAAAA
>JBCBCD010001109.1:0-2579 GCA_038530915.1 Bacteroidota bacterium | reverse complement strand
TGAGCTTACGTCATAACCTGAAAGCTCTAAAATTTCTTCAAGGTTTTCTCGTACTTCTGTATTGTCTTCTATTACTAATATTTTCTTCATTGTTTATAGTTGTTTATGATTAGGGTTTCCAATAGGAATAAAAATGGTAAATGTAGTGCCTTTTCCAACCTTGCTTTCAAAGGCAATACTGCCTTTCATTAACTCGACATGCCGTTTGACAATATTGAGGCCAAGGCCAGTGCCTTGAATGTTTTCAACATTCCGTGCTCTAAAAAAACGCGTGAATAAATGTTGTTGTTCTTCTTCAGGGATACCGATGCCCTGATCGGCTATAATTACAATTAAATTTTCTTTTTCTTTCTTAATCTGGAAATCTATGGTTGTATTTGGGCCTGAATATTTAATGGCATTAGAAATAAGATTGATGAAGACATTCTGAAGTAACTTTTTATCAAGCACAACCATTGGTGGATCCACATGTATCTCATGCCTAATGACTTGTTGAGGTTTCAAATGACTATTCATTTGATCAAGTACATCATTAATCACTGCATAAA
Source organism: Bacteroidota bacterium (assembly GCA_038530915.1). Lineage (GTDB taxonomy): Bacteria > Bacteroidota > Bacteroidia > Chitinophagales > Saprospiraceae > JANQPA01. Next base: position 2,031 of record JBCBCD010001109.1, on the reverse strand, counting down.
TGTCAAATTCCACCGGATTAATAGAAATCTTTCCTTCTTCCAACTTACTCAAGGACAAGAAATCATTCAAAATACCGGTAAGATTAGCTACTGAAGATTTAATCCGGCTGGTATGCCTTTCTCTTTTATTTTGTTGTTCTTGTTTTTTGTAAGCTTCAATCAAATCTGCGGAGGACAAAATAGTACTAAGTGGAGTCCTAAACTCATGTGAAGCCATAGAAACAAAGCGTGATTTTAATTCACTTAGTTCTTTTTCTTTTTCATAGGCAGCTCTTAATTCTTGTTCTCGAGCTCTTAGCATATCTGCGGTTGCTTGTCTTTCCTGAATTTCGTGTTCTAACTTTTTGTTGATGTTCAACAATTGATTGACAGCTTCAGCTAATTCTTCAGTGCGTTCGTCTACTCTATGTTCAAGATCTGTATTCAGAGAAATCAACTTTTCTTCAGCAGCTCTCTGATCGGTAATATCAACTCCAGAACTAATGGTAGCGATTAACGCCCCTTGATCGTCGAATACGGGAGCATTACGCCAAGCCATGAGTCTATGTTGCCCATCCTGGGTAACTATGCTATTTTCAAAATATTCTTGAATGCTTTTATCAGTGAGCGCTTTATGAAAAAAAGAACGCATAAAGTCTCTTTCGTCTTCCTTTATGGTTACATCAAACCAGTTTTTATATTCAAGACTCCCTTCAGGATATCCTAACAATTCATAGCCTTTCTTATTCAGCAAAACGATCTCTTCTTGTTCATTGATGACTACTATTATGGTATTGGCAACATCCAGGTATTGTTGTGCTTTTTCTTTTTCATGTTTAAGAGCACGTTCTACAACCTTTCGCTCGGTAATATCTATGCCTGACAAAATCATCCCATTATTTTGCCCGGATTTATCTTTTATAAGATTGTTGTGCCAGGAATAGTACCTCAGGTGGCCATGATTATCGATAACCTGTGCCTCAAAGTAGGGCATAAACTCTATTTTATTATCAATCATCTGAAGGATAATCTCTCTCACCTTATCTGACTTATCTTTCGGAAATAATAGCTGAAACAAGTCTTGACTAAGGATCTGTGTTTCTGGCAAGCCAATTAGCTTGCAACCATTGTTTGATATTTCTAAGACTTTGCCTTCTTGATTAATAACAACATTCAAAGTATTGGCTATATCAAAATAAAGCTGTGCTTTTTCTTTTTCATCTCTCAACGCTTGCTCAGCTTTTTTTCGTTCTGTCATGTCATAAACAATACCAGTAAATATGATGCGATCAGCCAATTTTACCTCGCTGATACTCAGTCGAAAAGGAAATAAAGTGCCATCTTTTTTCTTGCCGGTAACATCTCTTCCTATACCTATAATTTTTTTGATGCCGGTACGTAAGTAATTATTGATATAACCATCATGATTGCTGTGATGCGGTTCAGGCATTAGCAAGCTTACATTCTTACCAATCAACTCTCTTTTTCCATATCCAAAGAGTTTGGCAGCAGAATCATTGACCAACTCCATATTTCCGAATCGGTCGATTATAATAATACCATCAGTGGCTGTTTGAATGATCGCTTCTAAACGGAGTGTATCGTCAGAACGTTTGTTAGAAGAATAATTTGGCTTCAATGCTAATGTCTTTTTTTGTCAGTTGCTATATTAATATAAGGAAAGTTACATAATGATGTACAAAGTTACCTTTAAAAGGTGACAAAAATCATCATCACAAATTTTGAATAATTCGATCTTGTGACTGTAAAAAGATATTTAATAGTTTTTCATTTAGCTGAAACAAACAAAAAGCATGCTTTTACAACTGTAGAGCATGCCTTTTATATACACTAATTGAAAAATAACACAAAAATTAGCTTTAAATCAGTCTGCGATGACTCTTAATACAAAATTTAGCGATGTCATTCAAATAGAGCTGCTGGGAATAGGATCAGCTAAGGACCGTAGTTTGAAAGCGAACTTGAAACAAGCGCTTACAGACTTGGGACTTGACATTTCTATTACTGAGGTAAGAGACATTGATAAATTAA
>JBCBCD010001108.1:0-2582 GCA_038530915.1 Bacteroidota bacterium | reverse complement strand
ATCTGGAACAGGATGAGTGGAGGTCAGATCGGTGAAAAGACTCAGCAGGAAGATGAATGGGTAGTTGAAGGCGTACAAAAAGGATTGCGATCTCGTTTTTACAATGATGGAAGGTTTTCTGTAAAGAGAGAAACGGGTGTGCATCATTTTCATAAATTATTGAAAAAATACCTTGATTATTAATCACTATGGAGTCGCTGGAGTTTCATGGAGTATTCCATGATGAGATCAAATTTTTTTTATCAACTCCTTATAAAACTGGAAGGCCTCTACTATTTGTATTGTTTCCACTGCTTCGTTCCTCATGTGAGCTAAGCCGGGGTCTCCGGGCCCAAAGCCTATTGTCGGAATGCCCAGGGGAATTGTAGCAACAGCATTGGTACTAAAATCCCAATACATGAATTTAGGAGTTTCTTGATTGAACGTACTTTTGTAGGCTGTAATACAGTCTTTAGTTAGCTTATGATTTTCATCAATCTTCCAGGGCGAATGAAAGGGTTCATAATTAATTTCTAAGCCGGTCCAACTCTTGCGGTGAATGTTGCCAATTTTCCAGCTAGCATTTTTACCTTGTACTAATGCATCAAACTCTGTTTTTACTGCCTTATCGGTTTCTCCAACTACCGTTCTTCTGTCTAAATAGATTTCACATTCGGTGGGTACTGCATTTAATGAAGCACTTTGGCTGCTTATCTTTGAAAGAACAACTGTGCCTTTTTGGCCATCGGAATTTGGCAACAAACTTTTATTCAATTCATTCACTCGTGTAATGATCTCTGCCATTTCATATACAGCATTTTTGCCTTTTTCGGGAGCTGATCCGTGAGCAGAAATACCTTCAGTTTGAATGACTACTTGGGCTTTGCCCTTATGCCCTAATGCTATTTGATTGTTAGAAGGTTCACAGATGATGACATAATCAGGCTGAAGTTCAAATTCCTTCAACATATGCTTTAGGTTTTCCCCATCGCAATCTTCTTCAAATACCGTACAAGAAACATAAACTGTCTTTCCTTCCAAGTTACCCTTTTCTTTTGCCTCAATAGCTGCAAAAATAGAAGCTGCCGCTGCTGATTTCATATCAACAGAACCTCTACCAAATAGCTTCCCATCGATCACATCACCACCAAATGGATCAAAATCCCATTCATCACCATCATTTACTTCAACCGTATCCAGATGTGAGTCAAAAAGTATGGTTGTCTCCCCTACTCCAACACGGCCTATAACATTGCCCATAGTATCGATTTTGACTTCTTCAAAACCCAAGTCCAACATTTTCTTTTCAACCAATCTAATTACTGCTTCTTCCTGGCCAGAATAGCTTTGGTGCTGCACCAGTTGGCTGGCAAAATGGATGATTTGATCTTCTCTAGGACTATTTACATTCATGTTTATGCTTTTTGGCTTCTCCATCATAAATGATCAACTATTATTTGAGCAAATTTTTCTCTTCCTTCCGGAACAAAATCCAAAAAAAGTTGAGGCTCAATCAACTCAAGTTCCATTAGAAGTGGTCCATTTTTGGTGGTAACTATATCCACTCTGGCATAAGCTACAGCAGTAGGCAATGCCTTTAAAGTAGCTTTGGCAAGTTCCATTTCTTCTTCTGAAGGAATATGTTTGGTTATGGTTCCACCAAATTCACTTTGTATCCGAAAATCTCCGGTTTTAGGAGATTTTTTTATTGCATGTGAAAATTGACCAAAGAAAAAGATGAGTGAGTTTTCACCCACTTCCAATATTTCAGGGATGAATGGCTGTAGTAAGACATCTCTCATTGTAACCAACTCAGATAAATGTTTATTCGCTATTGGGTCTACTCTAGAAAACTTTTTGGTTTGGAACGCACTTGCAGAAACAGCCGGTTTTATAATAAATGTTTCGGTAAAATCATTGCTTAGAAGTTTCTCTAGTTTTCTATTATCACCTTTTTCAACAAACAAGGTAGGCACGACGGATATGCCCTTTTGTGATAATTCAAGTAAGTATTTCTTATTTATATTCCAACTGATAATATCTACCGGGTTCCATATCATCGTTTGTCCTTTGATGTGTTCCAGCCAAGTAGTAAATGCATCTATTTTGGTAAAATAGTCCCATGGTGATCTAATGATGCATAGTTTACAAGCTGACCAGTCAACACTTTGGTTTTCCCAGGATTTGATATCTCCCTTTTTACCTTTTTCTTCAATTAACTTCAGAAGTCGAATGGTTTCTACATCAGGTCTTGGTAAGCTACTAGCAGTTACGAAAAGAACGTCTGTCATTTTACTCCTTATTTTTCTTGATACATCTTACAGATAAAGCATAGGTTGGATGTTGTAAAGTGGAGTGGTCACCTCATTAGTGAGGTTACCACTCCACTCAATTTTTATTAGAGCATTTTTATAATAATATCCGATCCCATATAATCCTCTTTAGGAGTTTGATACCAATGTCTTATCCTTGGTATTTTCACTCCTTGGATCTCAATTTCTCCTTCAAAAATGAGTTTTTCATCAAAGCTTTCATCCGCTAATTCAAAATCCATCCCACAGTATTTAAAGTTAGTGACGTTAATATAAATGTTCCAACTCTTG
>JBCBCD010001107.1:0-2587 GCA_038530915.1 Bacteroidota bacterium | reverse complement strand
GTACGATTCCAACTAATACGGATATAGATTGATCAGTAATCAGTTCACCATTAGAGAGGGTGGTAATCAACTGGGAGAATTATCTGAAGTAAAATGGGCTAGTTGTCCTCATTTTTTAAGAATAGAAATCGATTTTACTGACAATGGGAATTTTGAATTAATGAGTATTGCTCAACTTTTAAGTGTCCCCTACTCCATGTATGCCAACAATGCAACTTCAGCTACTGTAGCTGACTCGACCTGGAAAGCTGCACAAGCTGTTTTCGCTGAAAGTGCTAATAATGCAGAAAGTGCTGCATTTGCAGAACAGGCAGATGAAGCCAATTTTGCCCAGTCAGCTTTAAATGCAACTCAAGCTAACTTTGCTGAAAATGCAACCAATGCCGTGAATGCACAATTTGCTACCACAGCAAGCTTTGCAGAAGAAGCTGCCAATACATTTTGGCGCCCCAATGATCAGGCTATCTTTTATAGTAAAGGAACAGTTGGTTTGTTACCAGCAACAGCAGATTTTGAACCCATTTTCAAAGGAAGGCTAACCGTCATCGGTAATGATGAACAAGACGATAATATACCAACCTGGTTGATTAATGACGATAGCAATGAGATCTTTGGCCAAACGGGCTTGGGTAGAATCTTGCGTATGAAAAAAAGTGCTGATGAAGATTATTCTATCGGAACTTATGATTGGGGAATTGATAACAATCAATCTTTATATCTACAAACTCCAAGTGGGAAAGGAGGTTTTACATACAATCCGAACTTCATCATTGATGGTACCAATCGATTTATTGGTATAGACACAGCAAGTCCCAAAGCAAAACTACATGTTGCTGAAGGTGATATCTATATCGAAAATGTAGGTAGTGGTGTCATCATGAAAGACAATAACAATGGTTGTTGGAGATTAACCATTGATGCTATAGGAAGAATACAAACCACACAATTGGAATCGTGCCCAGAGGAATAAATTTCAGTGGATAAGTTTATTAGATGATAAGGTTAAAAGTCGCTTATAACCTTATCATCTAATAAACTTATAAACCAAAATTAATTTGTCTATCTTTCATTCCCGAAAGAATTTGGAATGATTGAAGTTAAAAATCTTAGCAAACAGTTTGGAGAAACTTATGCCGTCAAAGATGTTTCCTTTGCTTTAGAAAAAGGGGAAACACTAGCCTTGGTAGGCACAAGTGGAAGTGGTAAAACGACCACGCTCAAGCTCATCAACAGGCTTATAGAACCTACCCAAGGAAATATATTTGTCAATGGAGAAGATGTAATGGCTTTACCTATTGAGCAAATGAGACGCAAAATGGGTTATGTCATTCAAAATATTGGCTTGTTTCCGCATTATACCATCGCACAAAATGTAGGCATCGTTCCCAAACTCTTGAAATGGGAAAATAAAGAGATCCTCGATCGAACCCTATTTTTATTGGAAAGATTAAAACTAGATGCAAAACAATTCATTCATAAATATCCTCATCAGTTAAGTGGAGGACAACAACAAAGAGTGGGCATTGCCAGAGCATTAGCTGCCAAACCTCCGATTATTTTAATGGATGAACCCTTTGGGGCACTGGATCCTATTACTCGTTATGATATTCAAAAAGATTTCCTCGAATTAGAAGAACTAGCTACTAAAACGACCATTATTGTCACACACGATATTGAAGAAGCCTTTTTGTTGGGTGACAAAATATGCATTTTGGATCATGGTTACATCCAACAGTTGGGAAGTCCTAAGGAAATCTTGTTTTCTCCAGCCAATGATTTTGTAAAACAATTTTTAGCCGATAAGAAACTCGACCTTTTGCTACAGGTCTTGAATGTCGAAGATATATTTGAGTTTTTACCCATCAGTAAGAAAGCTCCGGAAGGGAAAGTGGCCGTATTTTTTGATTTAGATTTACAACAATCCATTAAGGAAAGTATAGATCATCTTTCTAATAAACCCTATGGAACTCATTTTGCATTGAGTGAAAAAAATGGGATTAAAAAAGCTTTTGACTTGAGTGATCTAATGGATGCTTTTCACAGCATGATCAACTAACAATAACCAATGAAAGATTTTTTAACATTTATCAGTAATAACGGCACTAAGTTATTAGAGCTATGTCTGGAACACATAGGGCTTACTTTCATCTCATTGTTATTGGCCATGTTAGTAGCCATTCCGGCAGGTATAATCATTACTAAACGTCCTAAAATAGCTGCTTTTACACTTGGGGTAGCCGGTATTTTACAAACCGTTCCAAGTATTGCTTTACTGGGCTTTTTGATACCGTTCCTTGGTATTGGTATCAAGCCAGCTATTTTTGCTTTATTCATTTACGCCATTCTTCCCATTCTTCGAAATACATATACAGGAATTATTTCCGTTGATCCTTCTGTAATAGAAGCTGCTAAAGGAATGGGGTTGAGTACCCGACAAATTTTACTAAAGGTAGAGTTGCCATTAGCCATGCCAATTATTTTTGCAGGTATCAGAACGGCTACAGTCATCAATGTAGGAGTAGCAGCACTAGCAGCTTATATTGGAGCAGGTGGTTTGGGTGAATATAGTTTTAGTGGTATAGAACTT
>JBCBCD010001106.1:0-2601 GCA_038530915.1 Bacteroidota bacterium | reverse complement strand
CTTATACGAACAGACATGTTGAATTATTTTTTATGGTTTAACCAAACCCGATTACTTTGCTTAACAAGCTTCGGGTAAATAACGGCCGCGAATATACAATACTTTTTGATTCCATGCAACTATTACACTTCAACAAGTCTCAAAATTTTAGTTAAATGATTCTGTTAAACAGACTAGCATCTTAAAATTTGTTTTAATATATTCCGTCTCACGGATTTAGTGTTACATTAGTGTACAATATTATATATCCCAAAAACTGATTCTCACATGCGTCTATTTTTACTTGTACCACTTATATGTGGATACACTCTATTTTTACATGCTCAGAATACTTCATCTATTAGTGGGGTCCCCAATTCCTATACGTCTGTAAGCGCCATAAATTATAATGACAACTCTATCACTGTCACCAATACTCAAGGTTTTCAGCCGGGTGATAAAGTCTTACTCATACAAATGCAAGGTGGGCAAGCCATTACCACCAATAATGCTAGTTTTGGAGCCATAACCGATGTGGGTGCCACAGGACTCTACGAAATTCAGACTATAGCTTCCATTTCCAATAATCAAATAACTCTCAGCCAGTCTCTAATCAACACCTACGATGACGATGGTGTAATTCAGTTGGTTCAAATTCCTGTTTTTGAAAACGCCACCACTCAAGATACAGTAAGAGCACAAGTGTGGGACGGTAATACAGGAGGAGTCCTCATTTTTGAGGTTTCTGAGACTTTAACCATTGAACATCCCATTTATGCCAGTGAATCAGGTTTTAGAGGTGGAGCGGCTCTGGTAGTAGCTAGTGATTGTACCCCAGGTTTTTTTGGAATTGGCGCTACTAATGCAGATAGTTATTCCTATGATGCTGGCAATTGGCGTGGAGCATATAAAGGAGAAGGAATTATTCCAATCACCAACGACCTGGCTTTTGGCCGAGGACCATGGGGAAATGGTGGTGGTGGTGGTAATGACCACAATACCGGTGGTGGTGGCGGTAGTAATAATGTTATTGCAGGAAATGGTGGCCAAAATAACCGAGCCAACAACAACCAATGCCGTGGAGAAAATCCAGGTTTAGGTGGAAGCGGATTAGATATACCAGCTGAGCGAATCATCATGGGCGGTGGCGGTGGTGCCGGACACTCAAATAATACAACTGCTTCCGTAGGTGGTGGTAATGGCGGAGGTATTGTTATTATTATTGCCAAAAACATCATACAGACAAATGGAGGTATTTTTGCCAATGGAGGTAGTCCAGGGATTGCTTCAGGTGATGGAGCCGGTGGTGGTGGTGCGGGTGGAACCATCATTCTTTCTGCCGAAACCATCGGCAACAATGTTTTAGCTGAAGCAAAAGGAGGAGATGGTGGTAGTGTAGACAATTTCAACCAGGATAGATGCTTTGGTCCAGGTGGTGGTGGTGGTGGTGGCATGGTTTATACTTCCGTCAACAATGATAATCCGGTACAATCTTTTATCTATTTGGGTGGCCAAGCAGGACTTAGCTTTAATTCTGTTTCTTGTGGTGCCAGTACCAATGGTGCTCAAGAAGGTTTCAATGGACAGTTTTTTATAGGTTATGAATTAGCAGTTCCTCAGGCAGGCAGTTTACCTATGGCTAATTTTGAATTTTCTACAAGCCCTGCTTGTTCACCTGTGTCAGTTCAGTTTACCAACCTTTCATCAGAAGATGCTACAGAGTTAGAGTGGTTTTTTCCTGGCGGTACTCCTGAATTCTCAAGAGATACCAATCCGGTGATTGATTATACACAAAGCGGAATGTATGAAGTCACTTTAGTAGCAGAGAATGACTCCGGTACTGATACATTCAGACAATCAATAGAACTTGAGGTCTTTCAACCTCCAATAGCTGATTTTGTCTTTGATCAAAATCAACTTGCTGTACAATTTACCAATCAGTCGCAATTTGCTGAAGACTATAGGTGGGAATTTGGTGATGGCAATATCAGTATTTCTGAAAACATAAGATACACTTATAGAGCTCGAGGCCGTTATGAAATTTTACTCATTGCTATCAATGAATGTGGTAGAGATACTGCAAGAGCTTTTATTGGTCTGGAAACCCTACCAATCAGTCGTTTTAGCGTAGATACAACCAAAGGGTGCAGTCCATTTAGCATGCAGTTTATCAATGAGTCTTCTGGAGTGATTGACAGTTATTCCTGGTCATTTCAGGATGGAAATCCAAGCTTTTCGACAGATGAAAACCCGATAATTACTTATGATAGCAGTGGTACCTATGAAGTTGTGTTGGTTACTACAAATATTGAAGGTTCTAATGTCAAAACAGAGTCCTTCACCATTGAAGTGCTGGACCCACCGCTTGCCGATTTTTCTTATACAACTGAAGATCTGACAGCCAACTTTACAGATTTATCACAAAATGCTGATCAACAGGCTTGGTTTATCCTTTCTACTGATTTGATGACTACTTATGTTGACACTATTATTGGTCCATTAAATAGTTATGAGTTTCCAGAGCCTGGTACTTATTCTGTAACTATGGCAGTAAGTAATACATGTGATACCGTTATTTCAACTCAATTAATCGAAGTAAATACACCTCCGCTAGCCTTTTTT
>JBCBCD010001105.1:0-2601 GCA_038530915.1 Bacteroidota bacterium | reverse complement strand
CATCCTGATAAGTACCATATATCTTTTCAGGATGTAACAGCACAACAAGAAAAAGAGGAAATGATTTCATTAGCCAGCAGAGTAATTGATAATGCCAATGATATCATTTTTGTTTGGGAAGAAAACGGCAAACTATTTCGGTTTAATGATGAAGCGTTACGAGAGCTGAAATTTAGCGAAAAAGAACTTAATGAGGCTACCATTTATGAGATGGATGGTAATATTACTAAAGAATGGTGGGAGGAACATTTTAAGGAATTGATTAGAAAAAAAAGCATGACTTTTGAATGGATTGCAACACGGAAAGACAATACTAGATTTCCTGTTGAAATCAAAGCAAGCCTGGTACCATATGAAGGACGTTTTCTGAATTGCGCTATCCTTCGAAATATTACAGAAAGAAAAAAGAGAGACCTTGAATTATACAATGCCTTCGAAGAAATTAAACAACTTAAGAACCAACTTCAAATAGAGAATGAATACTTACAAGAAGAAATCAAGCTCAATTATAATTTTGATGAAATCATTGCGCAAAGTGAAGAATACAAAACGGTACTCCAAAAAATAGAAAAAGTAGCTCCCACACAATCAACTATTCTGATTACCGGAGAAACTGGGACCGGGAAAGAACTGTTAGCAAGAACAGCACATCAACTTAGTTCCAGAAAAGATAAACCGCTTATCAAAGTTAATTGTGCTGCTTTACCTAAAGACCTCATTGAAAGTGAATTGTTTGGACATAAAAGAGGAGCGTTTACAGGAGCAATAGCCGATAAAATAGGAAAATTTGAACTGGCCAATAACGGAACCATCTTTCTGGATGAAATCGGTGAATTACCCATTGAATTGCAACCAAAACTATTGCGGGTTTTACAAGAAGGTGAATTTGACCGACTTGGAGATCACAAAACGACTACAGTAGATATAAGAGTTATTGCTGCAACCAATCGAGATCTAGAGCAAATGGTTCAAGAAGGCAATTTCAGAGAGGATTTGTATTATCGACTCAATGTCTTTCCTGTTTACAACATACCTTTGAGAGAAAGGAAGAGCGATATTCCAATGTTGGCTCATTTTTTTTTACAAAAGTACAGTAAGAAGTCAGGTAAGGCTTTTAAAAGACTGTCAAAAGCTACCATTGAGAAGTTGGTTCAATATGATTTTCCAGGAAATATCAGAGAATTAGAGAATATTATTGAAAGAGCAGTAATTTTAGAAAGTGGTGCCACGCTATTTCCCGGATCCTGGCTTCCTGAGGCAAAATCAGGAAACATTGCTGTACATAACTTTTCTACACTTGAAGAAATGCAAAAAAAACATATTGTAGAAGTACTTTTTCATACTCAATGGCGCGTTAGTGGAGAATTGGGTGCGGCTCGAATACTAGGAATGAAAGACAAAACCCTGTTTGCTAAAATGAAGAAACTGAATATTCGTAAAGAGGATTATTTGAAAAGATGATAAATGAATAAAAAACATGCTTACACTTTCAGAGTTGAATATGAGTATTAAAAGCCTATTCTTTTTAACACCTTTTGCTTTCCTTTTGGCCTGTCAAAATAGTACCCTTGAAAACTTGGGTCTACATTATCAGCAAAATCAAGATTATCAGAGCTTAAATGAAGTAGTCAATCAAATTGAGTTGGGAGTTGATAAAATGTACATCAAGAAAATCCTTGGCGAGCCTATTGATATGGGGTTTGATTACCGATACCTGATTGATTCAGTGGGGCCGAATGGCTGTGTGATCGGAGCTGTTTTTCACATTAATGAAGATGGGAAAATAGATCAAAAATGGATAGACGAAATCTGTGAATAAAGGGATCACTAGTAGTAATTCTGAAACCTGATAATTCAAAAAGTCATGAAATACAAAATAGACTCAATTCTAAAATCGGAATATCAAAGCGTTTTAAATGTTTGGGAAGCTTCTGTCAGAGCTACCCATCATTTTTTAAAAGAAGAAGATATCGAATATTTCAAGCCTTTGATCTTGGACAAGTATCTGGATTTGGTGACTTTGAGATGTGTAAGAAATGAAGAAGGAAAAATCCTGGGTTTTAGTGGAGTAGCCGAGCAATCACTCGAAATGTTGTTCATACATCCTGATGAACGTGGGAAAGGAATAGGTAAAGCCTTACTCGATCATGCTGTACAGGAGTTTGATGTCAATAAGGTAGACGTCAATGAAGACAACCCGCAGGCAGTTGGGTTTTATGAAAAGTATGGCTTTAAAATATATGATCGATCAGAACGAGATGGCACCGGAAAACCATATCCTATTTTACATATGAAGCTGAGTTAGTTGTTGGTTGTGGTTGTGCAGAATTTATTCTGTAACAAAGAAAAGTGGAATTTATTCCACCTCAAAAAGAAAGGTAAAGTGGAATTTATTCCACTTGAGAATGGTATTGCGGAATTGATTCCGCCAAAACAACTAAAAACCAACAACTATTTTTACTTTTCAATTAATGAATTAGCAACGCAATCCATGAAAGCAGCCATCTTCGAACAATTTCAAGCTCCTATCACCATTCAAAATGTAGCCGATCCAAGTCCTCATCGAAAAGGTGTCGTTGTTAAGGTTACAGCAACTGGTTT
>JBCBCD010001104.1:0-2602 GCA_038530915.1 Bacteroidota bacterium | reverse complement strand
CATACTTCATAGGTTTCTCCTTTTTGGATTAGTTCTTGAATATGTTGGATGTCATGAAGATAATCAGTTTTGGGTTGTACCAATTGTAGCTCGAGTTCATTTAAAATGAGGTTTTTACCATCCTTGTAGATGGTTTGCTTTGCAATTGCTTTGGGTTGGTTTAAGGCTTCTACGGTTTGAATTTGCCAATCCATAAAGCTTGCTTCATTCTCACTGACGGAGCAAAAGAACATCTTCTGACTGAAGTGATCTATAGCAATGAAATTTTCAACCCACAAAAATATACTTTCAGGATATTTAAGTTTTTGCAATTGATTGGACGCTACCTTCGTATTTAAATGCTGATGATTTTCATAAGCAAGATAACCCAACCAGCCTCCTTTAAAGGGTAATGGATCTTCTGATTCGACTTTTTCATTAATGATTGTTTCTTTTAAGTAATCAAAAAAGGTTGAGGGGTTTTTAGCTTGTGTCTTGGCTTTGGGAAGTTGGTTGGTACTTAAAACTTTCCCTTTTTCCAATTTAATCCATTGATCAGCTGCTCCCATAAAGGAATACCTGCCATTGATTCCTGTTAAACTGGAATCTAACCAAAAGGCATGTTCATGCTCTAAAAAACATTGGCTGAAAACTTCTTCAGGGTTTTTCCAGGGTGCAGATATTTTTTTTAAAAAGCGTTTAGGGCGATGATCTTTCAAACTCTTATTTTGAGTCCATTGATCACTAATCTTAAGAAAATTTTTGAAAATCTGTTCTCCATATTGTGTCCCGATGGATTCAGGATGGAATTGCACACCAAAGTAAGGCAGTTCTTTATGTTGTAGAGCCATAACCAGACCATCTGATTTGGTACTACCAATTACTTCAAGTTCTTCAGGTATAGATTCAACAATCAGAGAATGGTAACGGACGACTTCAATTTCATGGGGGAGGTCCAGAAAAAGAGGGGATGGACGGAGGGTAAGTATGGAATATTTACCGTGTACAGCAGATGGAGCTTGAATGATTTCAGCACCAAAATGATGACCCAGCAGTTGATGTCCCAGGCAAATACCCAAAAATGGCTTATTGGGAAAGTGATGAAGTACTTCTACACAAATACCAATATCCTTAGGTTCAATAACTGTTCCGGGACCTGGAGAGATTACAATGTTTTCGAAATCCAATTTCTCCAATTCTTTGATACTTAACTGGTCGTTTTTAATTACTAATGGAGGTTGGCCACTCAACTTCCATAGATATTGATAAATAATATGGGTGTATGAGTCGTAGTTATCAATTAGTATTGTTTTGATCATTCTATTGATTCAATAAAAAAATGAAGAGTAACTTAATTTACAGTATGTTAACCAAGAAGATGTACTCAATTAATAATAGAATGATTTTTGATAGGATGTGGTTGAAAACTTTAGAAAAGTATTTTTAAAAAGAGGATATTAAGTAAAACTAAAAGAATAATCTTTCGATTTTGATGGAATCTTTTGCCTCAATACTGCGTTAAAAAGCTTCGCCGTAGCTAGGCTATGCCTACTTTTTTTGCCTTGCCTTGAGACAAAATCTTCTCGATTAAAATGCAAAAATTATTTTTTTAGTTTTACTAAGTAAAGCATTTATTCTTCAGTAGATATTTTGTTTTCTTCCCATAGCATAGCAGTCAAGAATCGATCCACAGAAAATTTACCACTACCCATAAACACCAAAACCAATGAAAGTAAAAGGTAAATCCATTGATCACCCACTATTGAGAATCCAATTACTGCAAAACTCCAATCAAAAGGCATTGGGATGATCTCTACCAATAAAATAGCTACCATAGTTGCCATGAGGCGGCCACCGAAACCAAAAAGTAAGAAAAGCGTAGCGAAGAATTCTACCAACAGCCATAGAAAACTGAAAGTGTCTAATGTGTACGCCCAAGGATCGGAAGAGGTATACCTAACAAAAGTATAGTTAGTAATACGATAATAAATAGTAGGTAGAAGAACTATGCATAAAGCCCATCTTAATGCTGTCGGCAACCAACTATTTTTTGTATGTGATATAATTTGAAGCATGGTTTAATCGCGGATTACAACTTATTCTTTTGAGTGTGTATATATATCAACTGTATGAAAATGGATTGTGTTCGTAGTAATTTCATACCGAATTAGAATAATAGTGTTAAAAAAAGCTTAATATAAGCATATAGTGTATAAGCATTTATTTATCTCTTCTACAAGCAGTTATGCTTTTCCAAAGCAAGTTTTGTTTTTAGTGATTTACCAGCAAATAATATGCTATTGGTGCTATTGAACCATCAAAAGCTTCATTTTCATGATTTAAAAAAACAGCAATCATTTTTATGCTTTTCATCAAGGGTAAATTTTGTTATTTGTTGGGTTTTAAGGGATTTTTTTATTGATCACCACTTTAATTAGAATTCCTTGAAGAATCGAATGGTATACAAAGCAACTCTTTTACTTGCTTGGAGCTAAAAAATTGGTTTCAGTCATGATTTTGATTTTTTGCAAGCTTGTATGCCGCTTTTCCATTGGTAATCAAGTTTAGTAAGTGCTTGGACAAAAATAAGCTAAGCAAAAAAGTTCATTGAAATATTGATAGA
>JBCBCD010001103.1:0-2603 GCA_038530915.1 Bacteroidota bacterium | reverse complement strand
TTGCTATGGCCAGTGAATTGATATTCCCTTTTTCTATGATATTCTCAGAATACACCCAAAGAGCAAGAAGAACCTTTTACCCAACTAACAAAGCTCGTTGACCAATATGCTGAGAATATCATAGAAAAAGGGAATATCAATTCACTGGCCATAGCAATATATAAAGACAGCCTAGTTTATCACAATTATTATGGAGCAATAGATAAAAATACTCAAAACGTTCCTAATGATAATACCCTGTATGAAATTGCTTCCATTTCTAAAGTTTTTGTAGGCTCATTAGCTGCTAAGGCGGTGGTAGAAAATAAGATCTCCTTGGATGATGATATTAGGCTGTATTTGGAGGGAGATTACACTAATTTAGAATTTGAGGGTACACCAATCACTGTTAGAGACTTGGTAACGCATACTCTGGGTTTTGATCTGCCCGAAAAGCTTGAAGAAGTATTTAAAAAAACTTTCAATGGATATTATGAAAACAGAGCCTTTGATTATCAGATGGAGGATCTATTGGAAGAACTCAAAACAGCAGAATTGACGAAAAAACCAGGGACTTATTATGATTACAGTAATGTTGGACCGGAACTGGTTGCCTACATATTAGAGCAAGTTTATGATGAATCCTATGAAAACTTGCTATCCGCTTTCTTTAACGAAATAAGTATGGAAAGTAGTCGATTACAAAAGTATGGCAAACAGGACGAAAACATTGCAAATGGTTATGGTGAGAACGATGAACGAGTTCCTTTAGTGGGAAACCCATTCCTGGGTGGGGCAGGTGGAATACTTGCGACCTTACCTGATATGGCCAAGTTCATGAAGTTTCAATTGGAAAGTAAGGATCCCTTCATCAAAGAGTCGACACGTTTTTTATTCAAAGATGAAGAAGGAGATACAGGCTACTTTTGGGATCTGGGTGTTGGCACAAAAGAAGGCTTTTATTATCAAAAGACAGGGAGTTCTAATGGTGTGGAAAGTGTCATCTTAATCTGCCCGGATTCGAATTATGGACTAGTGATGATCATTAATAATCAATCGGAGGCAGCTATAATTGATAGGAGCAGTTTGTACGGTAGAATCGAATACGACTTAATCAGATATCCAAAAATTAATTTATGGTCTTTGGTGGAGGAAGAATTCATGAGTGATCCCAAGGAAGCAGCTAAAAAATACAGACAGTTGAAAAGTGATGATCAATATTTTGCTTCCTCAGATTATTTAAACAATGTTGGTTATGACTTTATCTTTAATGATAAACTGAAAGAGGCCATAGCAGTATTTGAATTTGCCATCTCAGAAGATCCTGAAAATGCCAATTTATATGATAGCCTGGGTGAAGCCTATTTTATTGCAGAAGATTATGAAAAGTCTGAGGTGAACTTTAAAAAGTCACTTGAATTGAATCCAAGCAATAATAATGCAGAAAAGTATTTATCGGAAATTAAAAAATTAAATCAGTGAGGAAATTGACTTGCAACAACATACCAAACTTTATGCCAGAAAAGACACACTGCTACCATTTTATTCCCTAATAACTTACCCTGATGGAGGTTTGATCACTTCCGTCAATGATTTGAGTAAGTATTTGATTGAATTGATTCGAGCTCATTCTGGTGCGGGCATGCTTTTAACTCAAGAAAGCTACAAGGAACTTTTCAAAACTCAGCTATCTGATAATAACTTTGAAGAGCGCGATGCTGAAAATCCCTACAATGACGAGTAAGTGCTTGGACATAAATAAGTAGTGTTTTTGATCGATCAGATTTTTAAAGCTGATCGAGGCAAATCCGCAAGGTGATTCATATCAGCTGAGGATTTAACAAAGGACAGCTTAAAAAGATGACATCATAAAGTGATAGTTATTTTTGTCCAAGCACTTACGATTTTGGAATCTTTATTGGTTTTTCTGCAAAAGGATATATCGGTCATACTGGTGGCGATCCGGGCGTTTCGTCCTTCATGTTCTTCAATGCAGATGAAAAAATTGGAAGAATACTTATCATTAATACAGACTTGATTAATGAAAAAGGAGTTCAACAGTTCTTTTCGATATGGAATACATTAGAAGAATATCAGCTCAAGTTTAAATAAATATGATTCACTTTTAGGAAAAGGAAATACAGCCTTGGCTTTTGGGGCTTCGTTTTAAGTCAAGGTTTAAGGAAGGATTGAATTTTCTTTTAAAACATTTACATTCAATTTACATCATTTTACAATTGATTTGACTCAAGGCTTTTTCCTCCGCATACATTTGTAAAAAACAATTTAGGATGAAGAAAACTTATTTTTACGCACATGTATGCCCCTTATTACTCACCTTTATTTTTTTTACTGCTTGCAATGGCCAGGATAAATTGACAGAGGAAGAGGAACTTAGTAATACCATTCAATCCTTTTCGCTTACACCTCCTCAAGAACAGATAGCTGATTATATTCGAAATATCTTCCAGGATAAAAATGGTAACCTATGGTTTGGTACTAATGGTTATGGTGTGGCTCATTATGATGGGGATAGTGTTTCTTATTTCTCTAATGCACAGGGATTTGATGGACAACAAATTACAGGTATGGCAGAAGACCCGGACAAAAACATTTGGTTTGCA